>JAIMAL010000029.1 GCA_023511995.1 Burkholderiales bacterium | reverse complement strand
CTGAACTGGAAAACACCTCATCAGGTATTTATGCAATCATACAGCCGCGTTGCACTTCGAGATTGAATCCACCAACCACCGAGGGCGCGGAAAAAACGAAAGGCGCGCCCCCTCGCCCCTTCCACCCGGTGCCCGTGGGGTGTGGCTTTGGGCCCGGGTGGTGCGGGAGGGTGGGCAAGCCCTAATCGGCGCGGCACGTCGTGGTGAGATGTGATCCCATGTCAGATATCCTGCAAAAAATCCTCGCCGTGAAAGAAGAGGAAATCGCCGCCGCCCGGCGGCGCGAGCCCTTTGAAGGCGTGCGGCTTGCGGCGGAATTCATGCCGCCACCGCGGGATTTCGTGGGCGCGCTGCGGGAGAGGATCGCGGCCGGCAAGCCCGCCGTGATCGCCGAAATCAAAAAGGCAAGCCCCAGCAAGGGCGTGCTGCGGGAGGACTTCCGCCCCGCCGAAATCGCCGCCAGCTACGAGCGCGCCGGGGCCGCCTGTCTTTCCGTGCTCACCGACCGCCAGTTCTTCCAGGGCAGCCCGGATTTTCTGCGCGAAGCCCGCGACGCCTGCGGCCTGCCCGTGCTGCGCAAGGATTTCATCATCGATCCCTACCAGGTGTACGAGGCGCGCGCCATGGGCGCGGACTGTATCCTCCTCATCGTCGCCGCCTTCGCTCATGCCTTTCCCTCCAAGGGGGAGGGCGGCGGTGAAGGCTTCGACCTTGCGCGGCTTTTGCAGCTGGAATCCCTCGCCCACGGCTTGGGCATGGCCGTCCTCGTCGAGGTGCACGATGCGGCCGAACTCGATGCCGCACTGCACCTCACGACCCCCCTCATCGGCATCAACAACCGCAATCTGCGCACCTTCGAAGTCAATCTCGACACCACCTTGAGCCTCCTGACCCGCATTCCGGAGGGGCGCATCGTCGTCACCGAATCCGGCATCCTCGCCCCAGGCCACGTGCAGCTCATGCGGCAAAACGGTGTCCACGCCTTCCTCGTGGGCGAAGCCTTCATGCGCGCAGCCGACCCCGGCGCCGAACTCGCCCGGCTCTTTGCAGACCCCGGGGCGTGAACGCCCAGCTGGGGGAGTTCCTCGAGGCGATGGTGGAGCCGGCCCTGGTGCGTCTTTTCCGGGAGCGGGGGCTGGATGTGAGCGAAGTGCATCGCCGCGTCACCGCCCGGCGGGGTGGAGAGGCGCTGGAGATCGATCTACTGGTGGTGGATGGTGACACCGCGGTGGCGGTGGAATGCAAAAGCCGCCTCACCAAAGAGGAGGTCGAGCGGCATGGGGCGCGGATGGAGGCACTCAAACGGCTGATGCCCAAGTATGCCGACATGCGCCTGCAGGGGGCGGTGGCGGGCATGGTGGTGGATGAGGACGCCGTCGAGGCGGCGCAGGCGGCGGGTCTGTGGGTGCTGGCGCAATCCGGGGACACCGTGGAAGTGCGCAACACCCCCGGCTTTACGCCCCGGGTGTGGTAGCGTAAGCCCGCTTAAGGCGATGCCCCCTCCCTGCTCCACCAGACCAGACCGCAAAGGGTAAGGGCAGGCCCGGGGCACGCGGCGTTTTTCTGATCCCTGATTCCCGCGCCCTGCCCCCTATCTCCTGTAACCTGTGGCAAAAACGCAACAGCCTGTGGCGTTCCAGCCGCAAAAAGGCCATGAAAGACTTGTCACCCGCAAAGCCGGGTGGGTAGGATTGGGGCAACTTCTCGCTTCAGGAGAGGTTGACGGGGCGGGTGTGAAGCCGGCCCCGTCGAGATGCAAAACCTGACTCAACCAACAGGAGAGACTCATGAACAAGAAGCTTCTCGCACTGGCCGTGGCGGGTGCCTTCGTGGCGCCGGCGGCAATGGCCCAGAGCAACGTCACCATCGGTGGCTATATGAACTTCTCGCTGGACAGCCTGAAGGGCAGGAACGCCGCGGGCAATGACCTGACCACCAAGACGAACGTTTCCAGCAACGCCTCCAACATCTACTTCAGGGGCACGGAAGACCTGGGCAACGGGCTTTCCGCCTTCTGGCAGATCCAGACCTACTTCTCCGCCGGTGGCACCGGCAACACCGACACCGGCAACGGTTCCGTTGACGGCGTCTCCTCCGGCAACACCTATGTGGGTCTGGAAGGCAAGTCCTGGGGTAAGGTGCTCCTGGGCAAGCATGAGTCGCCCTTCAAACTGCTCTCCCGCAAGGTGGACCTGTTCAACAATCAGCTGGGTGACTCCCGCAACCTGGTGGCCAGTGCCAGCGGCGCGGGCGTCACTGCTGGCGGCGCCGCGATCTACTCTGCCGGCTGGGACCTCCGTCCCAACAACGTGATCGCCTATGGCACGCCCAACTTCAACGGCTTCTCCGTCTTGGTGGCCTATGTGAGCAACGTGGGCACGAGCGCGGCGCAGGATCCCACCACTGGTTCCCCCGCTGCTGCGAATCTCAACTCGGTGAATGCCTGGTCCGCCAACGCCACCTACGAGAACGGCCCCATCTTCGTCGGCCTGGGCTATGAGAAACACAACCTGTCCAAGCTGAGCACGGCGGCTACTGCGAACCACTCCGACGAGAAAGCCTGGCGGCTTGCTGCGGGTTACAACTTCGGCGACTTCAAGGTCGTGGGTCTGTACCAGCGCGAAAGTGGCCTCTGCGTGGGCACCATCACCACCTGCTCCACCAACGGCACCGATGCCAAGCGTACCACCTGGGGCCTGGGCGGCGCGTACAAGCTGGGCGCCAACACCATCAAGCTGCAGTACTACCGTGCAGGTGACCTGAGCAACAGTGGCCTTGCCAACGAGGGCGACACTGGTGCCAACATGTGGGCCCTGGGTGTGGACCATGCCCTGTCCAAACGCACGACGGTGTACGCGGTCTATGCCCGCACCAACAACGACCGCTACGCCATGTACAGCGCCTTCGGTGGCGGCCATGGCGACAACCCGGGCAGCGTGACGCCGACAACAACCCGCGACAGCAAGGACCCGAGCGGCTTTTCGCTGGGTGTGATCCACAGCTTCTGATCCGGCTCTCCGGAAGAGGTGGATGTGAGACGGGCGCCTTCGGGCGCCCGTTTTTTTTGGCCCGTTTTTCCGATGAATCGGGCGCAGTCACTGGTCGGCCGGTGCGTTTCTGCCTTTACTTCTTCAGCCCCGTGCCTGGCGGGCCATGGTGGTGTAGGCGTCTTCGATGGCGCGGGCAAGGCCCGCCGCATCCAGTAGCGCCGAGGCGGCCATTTTTTCCCGGAGGCCCGTGCGCAGGGCCGAAAGCCGCGCCGGGTCCCGGGCAAGCGCGCAAGCCCGCGCCACATAGGCGTCGTCGTCTTCGGCGATGAGCGCATCGAGCCCCACGGCGGTGAGCAGACTCACGCCCACGCGGGAGGCGTGGGTGCTGCCGGCCAGGGTGAGCACCGGGGTGCCCATCCACAGCGCCTCGCAGGTGGTGGTGGTGCCGTGGTAGGGGAAGGTGTCCAGGGCCAGGTCCACCCGGTGATACTGCGCCAGGTGCTCGCCGATGTCCTTCGTCCAGGGGGCGAGCTCGATGCGCCCGGTGGGGATGCCGAAGGCGGCGAAGTGCGCCAGCAGGCGCTCGCGCACCTTGGGGTCGGAAAGCGCCCCGGCCTTGAGAAAGAGCCGCGCTTCCGGCAGGGCCGCCAGGATGCGCCCCCAGAGGCGGATGAGCCGGTCGCTCACCTTGTGGATGGCGTTGAAGCTGCCGAAGGTAAAGGGGCGGTCGGGCCGCTGGGTCAGAGGCGCCGGTGCGCCGGCGGGGGGATTGTAGGCGAGAAAGACCCGGGGGAGCCGATAAAGTTTTTCCGTGTACCAGGGATCGGTGAGGCCTTCCGGGTCCGCCCAGGGGTCGGTGAGCCGCCAGTCCATGGTGGCCAGGCCCGTGGTGTTGGGGTAGCCCAGATAGGTCACCTGGATGGGCGCGGGCTTGCGGGCGAAGGCTCCCAGGCGGGTGTGGGCCGTCCAGCCGGCGAGGTCCACCAGGATGTCGATGCGGTCCTCTCGCACCTTGCGCGCGAGGCCCTCGTCCGTCCAGCGGGAGACCTGCCGCCAGGCGTCCCCATAACCCCGCAGACGTTCGGTGACGTCGTCGCTTTGCTCATTGGCCTGGTAGCAGAAGATTTCGAAACGCTCCCGGTCGTGGTGACGCAACAGGCCCTCGAAGAAAAAGGCCACGGAGTGGCGGCGCAGGTCGGGGGAGACGTAACCCACCCGCAGCCGACGGTTGCCGACGGGCGAAAGCCGCGGTGCCTTGCGCGGGGCGGGCCCGAGGCTTGCCGCCGCCGCCCGCGCTTCCGTGAGCGCCCGGGCGGGGTCGGCTTCCACCGCATTGAGCCAGAACACCACCCCCGCGGCATTGAAATCCGGCTTGCCAAAGCGGGTGCGGAGGGTGTCCGTGAGCGTCAGCGCTTCAGCGAGCCGCCCCTGATCGCCGAGGTTCCCGGCGAGCCCGGCCCACAGGTTTTCGTCTTCCGGAAAGCGCGCCAGGGCGCGGCGCAGGAGGCTTTCCGCCTCGCCATAGGCGCGCCGCTCTTTCAGGCACTTGGCGTAGATGATGTAGCTGTGGGGGGTGGGGCGCGTCTCGAGCACAGGCGCCAGCACTGCCTGGGCTTCGTCGTACTTCCCCTGGCAGCGCAGGGCTTCGGCGAGATTGTCGCGGGTCTCCGGCAGGTCCAGCAGGGCGAGCGCCCGCCGGTTTGCCGTTTCCGCTTCGGCGAAGCGGGCCAGCGCGAGCAGCCCGGCGCCAAGGTTGATCCAGGCGGGGGCGTAGTCGGGCGCAATACGGCTGGTCTTCTCCGCAAAGGGGAGGCTTTCCTCGTAACGCTCCAGCTTCTGCAGCACCCCGGCCAGGTTGGTGAGGTAGAGGGGGTCATCGGGCGCGAGGTCCACTGCCCGGCGGAAGGCCCGCAGGGCCTCTTCCAGGCGGCCCGTCTCCTGGCAGGCGGCCCCCAGATTGTTGTAGAGCGGGGGTTCATTGGGCAAAAGCCGTGCCCCTCGGGCATAGGCTTCGCGCGCCTCATCCGGCCGCCCGGCCTGACGCAGCGCATCGCCCAGGGTCTGGTACCACAGGCCGGCCTTGGGCTGCTTTTTCACGGCGGCGCCGATCAGCCGCGCCGCATCGTCATAGGCCCGCGCAGCCATGGCCACCACCCCCAGGCCGTAGAGGGCGTTGGGCTCGTCCGGCCGCAGCGCGAGCACCTGGCGGTAGAGCCCTTCGGCTTCCGCATAGTGCTGGGCGTGGACGTGTTCCGCGGCGAGGCGAAGCAGGCTTGGGATATCCATGGCAGTCCAAAAAACCGGAATGCTATCATGTCCGCCTTTTGCAGATGGAGGCCAACGTGGCGTCGGGACACTGGGTGGTGGAACTCGAAACGGGCGTGAAGCTGTGCGTACGCCCAACCCTCGAGCAGATGACGACCTATGTCCTGCTGGAGCAGGAGGACTGGTTCGAGGATGAAATCGCCTTCGTGCGGCGCCCCGCCACGCCAGACACCGTTGCCCTCGATGTGGGCGCGAACCACGGCGTGTATGCCTTGTCTCTGGCCGCCGCGGGGGCGCACCGGGTGTGGGCTTTCGAGCCGACCCGCGGCGCCGGGGAAATGCTGGCGCGGGCCATTGCGGAAAATGGCTTCCAGGACCGCGTGCGCTGGGTGCCGGTTGGTCTCTCGGATACGGAAAGAGAGGCCGTCATCGCCACCGGCCTCAATACCGAGCTCTCCAGTCTTACCGGTCAGGGGGAAACGAGCGAACGGGTGCACCTCCTCACCCTGGACGGCTTCCTCGCCCGCGAGGCCCCGGGCGTGCCCATCGATTTCGTCAAACTGGATGTGGAAGGGGAAGAGCGCGCGGTCCTTGCCGGTGGGCACGATTTCTTCACCAGCCAAAGCCCCCTCGTCATGTTCGAGCTGAAACATGGTGGCCAGGTCAACGAAGGCTTGATCGATGACTTCAGGCGCCTGGGTTATGGCATCTACCGGCTGGTCCCTGGCGCGCAAGCCCTCATTCCCTTCGACGAGGTCGGCGCGGATGGATTCCTGCTCAATCTCTTCGCTGTCAAACCGGATACGGCGCGGCGGCTTGCCGAGAGGAACCTGCTCGCCGAAGGCGACGCGATCCAGGGGGCATTCGAAGGTTGGGGCCGTCGCACCCCGCAGCCTGCCACGGTGCTCGATCGACTCAGCCAAAAGCCTTGGGCACGCCGGTGGGGCGCCGATTGGCGGGCCCGTGCGGCGGCGGTGCCCGCGCTGCACTGGCTGGCATTGGAGGCCTGTCTCGCCGCCTCGGATGAGAAGCTGCCGGCGGCAGAGCGCGTTGGGGCGCTGGCCTTCGCTCTCGAGGCGACGGCGCAGCTCTCCGGTGCCCCGGCTTCGGACGGCGCGGTGTGGTGGCTGCGGCTTTTTGCCTTGGCCGGTTTCGGCTTGCGCTCGGCGGCGGTGGAGCTGGGCCGGCAACTCCTTTCGGTGCTCGCTGCCGGGGCGGCGCCGGGCTGGCCGTTTCTGCCGCCCTTGGCCGAATACGGGGAGCGGGACCCCGAGCCGGCTGCGGCCTGGCTCGCGGCCGGCCTGCAGGAATTCGTTTTGCGCCGGCAGGGCTTTTCGTCCTATTTCGCCCTCGATCAAGATTTGCTGGACGCGGCCCTGGCCAATCCCCTGCATTCGCCGTACGTGGACCGCGTGGCGCTGCTATTCGCGCTGCGCCGCAAGGCACGACCGAGCATCCCGCCCGCACATGTGGTTTTCGACCCCGCGCTTTCCCGCAATGCGCGGCTGTGGCGGGAACTGGTTTTCGGTCGTGTGCCCCATGCCGTGCGGGCGCTCGCGGGAGGGGTGGAGATCATCGACGTGGGAGCAAGTTCCCACGGCAAACTCCCGGAACCCTATGCGCCCTTGATGCTTCTGTCGTTGGCCCGGGTCACGGGATTCGAACCCGATCATGATGCCTGCCTCCAACTGGGCGAGCTTTACAAAGATCAGGAGGCGTTTCGTTTCCTGCCCCATTTCGTGGGACGGGGCGGGCCGGCGACCTTTCATGAAACCAACTGGTTCATGACCGGATCGCTCTATGCGCCGAACGTGGACCTGCTGCAACGCTTTCAGGGTCTGGCCGAAGTGGTGCGGCCCGTGGCCAGCCATCCGGTGCAGACTGTCGCGCTCAAAGACGTGCCTGGCATGACCGGCATGGACATGCTCAAGATCGACGTACAGGGCGCAGAACTCGACGTCTTCGTCGGTGCAGGGGCGTTGCTGGAGGATGCGCTGCTCATCTGGACCGAAGTCGAATTCCTCCCGCTCTATCGGGACCAGCCGCTGTTCGCGGAGGTGGAGCGCTACCTGCGGGACAAGGGATTTCAGTTGTTCGCCTTCGACGGCATTGCGAGCCGGCCGCTGCGGGCCTTTGCCGACTCGGGCCGCCCGGCCGGCACGCGCACCCAGGCCTTGTGGGCAGATGCCCTGTTTCTTCCCCGGCTCGAACGATGGGACGATCTTGCCACGCCGCGGCTGGCGAAACTCGCCCTGTTGCTCGACCTCGTGGCCGACGCCCCGGATTACTGCCACTACGCGCTTACGCTCATCGACCGGCGCGAGGGCACCGACTACGCCGCAGCCTACGTTGCGAAATGAAGTAGGTGATGGGAATCTGGGGGAGGTCGGTCGTGGGAAACGTACATGCGGGCGAAGTGCTCCTGGAGGAATTTCTGAAACCCTTGGGTTTGAGTCAGACGCGGCTTGCGCCTGCCGCGGCTCCCGGCGTCAACCCTCGCTGCTTCCCATCCCGCCTGGCGCCGTCACGGTGAACGCCGCATCCCTCCAACAACAAGCCAACCGCTGCGTCGCCTGCGGGCTTTGTGTGCCCCATTGTCCCACCTATCGTCTGTTGGAATCGGAGGCGGATTCGCCGCGGGGGCGGGTGATGTTGATGCGGGCTGTCGCAGAAGGGAGGCTGACGGTGGAGGAGCCGTCGCTCCTCCTCCATCTCGACCGTTGCCTGGCCTGCCGGGCCTGCGAGGCGGTGTGTCCCGCGGGGGTGGCCTATGGGGACCTCATCGACCAGGCGCGGGCGCTCGCCGCGGAAAGGGGGCGGGGGGTTACGGGCGTGGCCCGGCTGCTGCCGGCGCTCTTTGCTTCCCCCTTCTTGCTGGGGTTGAGCGCCAGGGTGCGGTTTCGTGAGCATTACCCGGCGTGGGGGAAGGGGCGGGGCACGGTGTCGCTCTTCCTCGGCTGCGTGGGGCAGTTCGCGGATGCAGAAACGCTGCGCGCTTCGATTTTCGTCCTCACCCGGCTCGGCTATGCGGTGCGGGTGCCGCGGGGGCAGGGCTGTTGCGGGGCGATGCATCAGCATGGGGGCGATCCGGCACGGGCGGCGGAATTGGCGCAGCGGAACATCGCCGCCTTCGGCGGGTTTTCCCCCCTCGCGCAGGAAGCCGCGGAGTGGCCGGTTTTGTTCGCCGCCTCCGGCTGCGGGGCGAGTCTGGTGGAATACGGCCGCCATGGGGAGGCGGGCGCCGCCTTCGCCCGCCGGGCGCTGGATGTGGTGTCGTTCCTCGTCCACGCCGAAGGCTGGGAGGCAATCGAGCTGGCACCGCTAGCGGAGACGGTGGCCGTGCACGAGCCCTGCACGGCGCGCAATGTGCTGGGCAATGCCGGGGACGTCACGCCGCTGCTTTCGCGCATCCCCGGGCTGCGGCTCGCGGCGCTGCCCGGTAATGACCAGTGCTGTGGCGCGGCGGGGTTGTATTTTCTCCGCCAGCCGGAGATCGCCCGCCGTCTGCGGGCTGCTAAAATGCCGGCAACACTCGATTTCCCGCGCCTTGTGGTGACCACCAATCACGGCTGCCGCCTCTGGCTGCAAAGGGGGCTTCGGCAGGCCAAAGGCCGGGCGGAAGTGCTGCACCCGGTGGTGCTGCTGGCAAGACAAATGGGGTTTCGCGGAAAATGCTGAATCTGGATCGCCTCATCATTCAATTCGACAAGGGCCTGCGCACCGTGTTTGCGCCGGCGCCCACGGTGCGGCCACGGCCGGGCAGGGACCTGCCGGAGGCCGCCCTCTCCGAGCGGGAGAAGCGCCACGCCGCGGGCCTCATGCGGGTCAATCACAGCGGCGAGGTGTGTGCCCAGGCGCTCTATCAGGGGCAGGCCCTCACCGCGCGCAACCCGGAGGCGCGCGCCGCTTTGGAAAAGGCGGCGGAGGAGGAGACCGAACACCTCAACTGGTGCGAGACGCGCCTTGCCGAACTGGGCTCGCGCAAAAGCCTGCTCAATCCCTTCTGGTATGCCGGGTCGCTCGCCATCGGCATGCTCGCCGGGGCCCTCGGCGACCGCTGGAATCTGGGTTTTCTCGCCGAGACGGAACGGCAGGTGGAAGCGCACCTGCAAAGCCATCTGGAACGCCTGCCGGCGCAGGATGCGAAAAGCCGCGCCATCGTGGAGCAGATGAAGATCGACGAGGCCCGCCATGCCACCACCGCCATCGAACACGGCGGCGCGCCCCTGCCCCTGCCCGTGCGCCTGGGCATGCGCCTGGCCTCAAAGGTCATGACGCAGACGGCGTACTGGGTTTGAGGCGGCCGGGTTGCAGGTTACAGGGGAGAGGAGACAGGTTAGAGGGATCAGGCATCAGGCATCAGACAATTCCAGTTCCTGCGCGTCCGCCCGGTTCTTGCTTTTCGTGGCTTTGTGCCCTGTGCGGTGATGTGCCTGAGCCCCACCCTCAGTCACGGTGAGACGATTTCGTAGTCGTGGGTGATGGTGGCGGTCTTGCCCAGCATGATGGAGGCGGAGCAGTATTTTTCGGCGGAGAGTCTGATGGCCCGCTCCACCGCTTCCGGTTTGAGGTTATGGCCCTTGACGATGAAATGGATGTGGATGCGGGTGAAGACCTTGGGGTCGGTTTCCGCGCGTTCGGCCTCGATCTCGGCGACGCAGTCGAGCACCTCCTGCCGTTGCTTCTTCAGGATGGCCACCACGTCATAGGCCGTGCAGCCGCCGGTGCCCAGCAGCACCATTTCCATGGGACGCGGTCCCAGGTTGCGGCCACCGCCTTCGGGCGGTCCGTCCATCACCACCGCATGGCCGCTGCCGGACTCGCCGAGAAAGGCGGCGCCTTCGATCCATTTCACCCGTGCTTTCATTTTATTTCCCCCGCAAAGCGTCCATTCTAGCCAAAGCGGCCCTGCAGGCGGTACCAGGCAAGACCCAGCCATTCATGGAAGGCGAAGTGGCTGTCCAAAAGCGCCTGCGCATCCGGCAGCCAGTCGGTGGCCATCGTGTCCTGCGTGCGGTGAAAGCGCGTGCCGGCGGGGATGACGCGAAACCCCACCGCCTCGAAGGCGCGACGGGCGCGGGGCATGTGCCAGGCATGGGTGACGAGGAGGATGGTGTCGATGCCCTGGGGTGCCAGAAGCCGCCCGCTCAGCTGCGCGTTTTCCCAGGTGTTGCGCGAGGCCTCTTCCACCCAGCGCACGGGCACGCCGAATTCCCTTTCCAGGATTTGCTTCATGAAACCGGCCTCCGGTGCGCGGCCCTCGGGACTGCCGCCACTCACCAGGACCGGCAGGTGACTTTGCCGCGCAAGCCACGCCGCGTAGCGAAGCCTTTCCAGGGCGAGGTTGCTCGCCGTGTCGCCACCATATTCCGGTGCGTCGCGATAGCGGCCCGCACCCAACACGACGATGGCCTGGGCACGGGAAAAATCGAAGCGGGCAGGGGGGCCCTCCTCCAGCGAGGCCAGGAGCCTGTTTGCCACCACCGGAACCGAAAGGAGCCAAAGGCCCACGGTGGCCAGCACGAGGAGCCCGCGGGCAAGACGCGGCCGCCGGCGCAGGAGGCCAAGGCCGAGGAGGAACAGTAAGAGCAGATTGCCCGGGGGCAGCAGGAAGGCGCTCATCTTCGGGTGACAGGATACAGGGTACAGGCGACAGGGGGCAGACGGATCAGGGAGCAGGCATCAGGGATCAAGGATCAGGGATCGGACGCCATGGGAGCCTCGGGTGTGCCGGGAGCTCCGGGCTTTTCGCTTTTTACCGCGTGGGTCTTCGTGGTGTGGCTTCAGGGGGTTAATCGCAAGTGTTTGATTTTCAATGATTCATGAGACACGGCCGGGGCGTTGCAAACTACTACTTGCAAAGTCGATCCGAATATTAGAGAATACTGATCCGTAAGGCGCGCCTGCGTCTTATGTTGTCTCCTCCATCCTCCTCCTTTGGTGGATTTTGCGCAGCCCCGCAAGGGCTGCGTTTTTTTTTGGGCGGGTTGCCCTCGGGGCGGTCCCGGCCGGGGGTTCCGCTGCGGGCGCGTGGCAGCTGCGGTACTCCCCGGGTTTGATGTGCCCTTCACCGCTAATTTCTGCCCCCTCGGGGAGGTGGCAAAGATGGCCGGTTGGAGGTCTCCGCCGGTCGGTTTGACATGGGACTTTGCCCACCCCTATAATCCGCCTCTTTCGCAAATTCGGCATTGGGATTTCGGTATGCGTACCTACTCCGCAAAACCGGCAGACATCAAGCGCGACTGGTATGTCGTGGACGGCACGGACAAGGTGCTGGGGCGTCTTGCCAGCGAGATCGCGCGGCGTCTGCGTGGCAAGCACAAGACCATCTACACGCCCCACATGGATACCGGCGATTACATCGTCGTCGTCAACGTGGAGAAGATGCGCGTAACCGGCAACAAGGCCCAGGACAAGCTCTATCACCGCCACTCCGGCTATCCGGGCGGGCTTTACACCACCAATTTCGCCACCCTTCAGGCCAAGCATCCGGAGCGGGTGCTGGAAAAGGCCGTCAAGGGCATGCTGCCCAAGGGCCCGCTGGGCTACGCGATGCTCAAGAAGCTCAAGATCTACCGGGGCGCGGAACATCCCCATGCGGCGCAGCAACCCAAGGTTTTGGAAATCTGAGGACCCATCATGATCGGCAACTGGTATTACGGAACCGGTCGGCGCAAGAGCTCCGTCGCCCGTGTTTTCCTGAAACCCGGCACGGGCAATTTCATCGTCAACGACAAGCCCGTGGATGAATATTTCTCCCGGGAGACGGGCCGCATGGTGGTGCGCCAGCCGCTTTTGGTGACGGAAAGCGAAGGTCGCTTCGACATCATGGTGAATGTCCACGGTGGCGGCGAAAGCGGCCAGGCGGGGGCCGTGCGCCATGGTCTTGCGCGGGCCTTGGCCGAGTACGACGTGGCCCTCAAGACGACGCTGCGTAAGGCCGGCCTGCTCACCCGTGATGCGCGTGAGGTGGAGCGCAAGAAAGTGGGCCTGCACAAGGCACGCCGGCGCAAACAGTTCTCCAAGCGGTAAGGATGACGGCACCGACAGGAAAGCCGCCCGAGGGCGGCTTTTTTGTTAGGCTGGGGGTATGATGCAAGCCCAGGGCAAGGAGAAGCCTCGTCTTTGCGTGACGGGGGCCGTGTCAGTGATGGGTTGAAGGTATCGCGACATGATCAGGATTGGCATCGTCGGTGGCACCGGCTATACGGGTGTCGAGCTTTTGCGGCTCCTTGCGCAGCATCCGGAGGCGGAGCTTGTCGCCATCACCTCGCGCAAGGAAGCCGGCATGCCGGTGGCGGATCTCTTTCCCAATCTGCGCGGGCGGGTGAAGCTCGCCTTCACCGATCCGCAGACCGCGCCCCTCCGGGAGTGCGACGTGGTTTTCTTCGCCACCCCCAACGGCATTGCCATGACCCAGGCGCGGGAGCTTCTGGAAGCCGAGGTGAGGGTCATTGACCTGGCGGCGGATTTTCGCATCCGTGATGTCGCCGTCTGGGAGAAATGGTACGGGATGACCCACGCCTGCCCCGATCTGGTGGCGGAGGCGGTGTACGGCCTGCCGGAAATCAACCGCGAGCGCATCCGCGGCGCGCGGCTCATCGCCAATCCCGGCTGCTATCCGACGGCAGTGCAGCTTGGCTTTTTGCCTCTCCTCGAGGCCGGCGTGGTGGATACCGCACATCTCATCGCCGATGCCAAATCCGGAGTGTCGGGGGCGGGGCGTAAGGCGGAGGTGCACACGCTGCTCGCGGAAGCCGCCGACAATTTCAAGGCCTACGCCGTCCCCGGCCATCGCCACCTGCCGGAAATCCGTCAGGGCCTGGCGCAGATCGCCGGCTGCGAGGTGGGGCTTACCTTCGTGCCCCATCTCACGCCCATGATCCGCGGCATCCACGCTACGCTCTATGCCCGTCTCACGCGCGAGGTGGACCTGCAGGCGCTGTTCGAGTCCCGCTACCGCCAGGAGCCCTTCGTCGATGTGCTGCCCCCCGGAGCCCATCCGGAAACCCGTTCCGTGCGGGCGGCCAACGTCTGCCGCATTGCCGTGCATCGTCCCCAGGGGGGTGACACGGTGGTGGTGCTGTCGGTGATCGACAACCTGGTCAAGGGGGCTGCCGGTCAGGCCGTGCAGAACATGAACCTCCTCTTCGGCCTGCCGGAACAGCTCGGCCTCGATCAAGTCCCCGTGCTGCCCTAGTCCGGCATGGCTTCCCGCCTCCTGCGCCGCCTGAAAAGCCGTTTCGGCATCGCGGCCACGCGCATGCGGGTGCGCGCCCACATTCCGCTGCCCCTGCGCATCCTGGTCGGGGGGCTTTTGCTTTTGGCGGGGCTTTGGCTGGCCAATATCGTCTATGACACGGGGATGCGCCTCGCTGGCTTCGAGAAAAGCCAGGCCGAGGAGGCCCTGCGCAGTCTGGGCGAAGAGGTAGACCGTCTCGGCCGGGAGAACGCCCAACTCAAGGCCGAGGCGGCGCGGCTGCGTCAGGCCCTCAACATCGAGCAGGCGGCGCAGCGGGAGCTCGCGCGCACCGTCAAATCCCTGCAGGAGGAAAACGCGGCGCTCAAGGAGGATGCGGCCTTCTTCCGCACCCTGCTCTCTCCCCGCGCCGGTGCAGGCGGGGTCACCATCTACCACGTGAAGCTGGAACGCAACCCCCTGCTTGCTGGCGAATACCGCTACCGGCTGCTACTATTGAACGCCGGCCCCCGCGACCAGGAATTCACGGGAGCGGTGCAGCTTCTGGTGAGCGGGCAGCAGGGCGGGCGGGCGCTGACCATCACCGAGCCGGCGACGGGAGGGGGCCTGCCCTTGCATTTCCGTTACTATCAGCGGGTGGAGGGCACGCTGCAACTGCCCCCGGGCATGGTGCCCAGGACCGTGCAGGTGAGGGTGTTCGAGGCCGGTGCCCCCCATCCCAAATGGACCCGGACCGTGAGCCTTTGAAGCGCAAGGAACCAACGCCATGTTTTTCGGCAAGAAACCCAGCCGACCCCAGAACCGCATCGACACCCTGATTGGCGCCGAAACCCGCGTGCAGGGGGATGTCACCTTCAGCGGCGGCCTGCGGGTGGATGGCACCATCCTCGGCAACGTCTCCTCCCGCGGCGATGGGCCGAGCACCCTGGTGCTGTCGGAGAACGCCCGCATCGAGGGCTCCATCCAGGTTTCCCACGTGGTGATCAATGGCACCGTGATCGGCCCCGTGCGTGCCAGCGAATACGTGGAACTGCAGCCCAAGGCCCGGGTCTCAGGCGATGTCTTTTACAAAACCCTGGAAATGCATCTCGGCGCCATTGTCGAGGGCAAGCTCGTCCACGAGGAGGGAATCCCCGTTGAGGCCAGGGTGGCCCCGTCCGGCGCGATTGACCAATCGGCTTGACGGCCGGATAATTGCCGAAACCGAGTCTTGCTTGAAGGAGTCCGCCATGAATGCACCGACCGAAATGCCCACGCCGCTGATCTTCACCGACGCCGCCGCGGCGAAGGTCAAACAGCTCATCGACGAGGAGGGCAATCCCAATCTCAAGCTGCGTGTCTTCGTCACCGGGGGTGGCTGCTCCGGTTTCCAGTACGGTTTCACCTTCGACGAGAATCAGGCCGAGGATGACACGGTGATGGAAAAAGGCGGGGTGACGCTGCTCATCGACCCGATGAGCTTCACCTATCTGGTGGGCGCTGAAATCGACTATCAGGAAGGGCTGGAAGGGGCCCAGTTCGTGATCAAGAATCCGAACGCCACCTCCACCTGCGGCTGCGGGTCGTCGTTCTCCGTCTGAGCCCAAACCAGGACGGGATGCACAAGGAGGCGGACGACGCCTCCTTTTGTTTTCCAAAGGGGGAGCGATGAACGAATACGTGCCCGGCCTCGAAGGCGTGCCGGCAACCAAGTCCAACATCTCCTTCATCGATGGCGAGAAGGGCATCCTCGCCTATCGCGGCTATGCCATCGAGACCCTGGCCGAACGCAGCACCTTCGAAGAAACGGCGCTCCTGCTTCTGGACGGCAACCTCCCCACCCGCGCCGCGCTGAAGGCATTCGACCGCGACATGCGGGCCCGGCGGCGGGTGAAATTCCGCATCCGGGAACTGATGCGGGCCCTGCCCACCGACGCCCATCCCATGGACGTGCTGCAGGCCATCGTGAGCTGTCTCGGCATGTATTATCCCGGCTCCCGCAGTCCCACCGGTGATCCCGCCGAAGACCTCGCCTATGTGCACGAGGTGTCGGTGAGCATCCTGGCGCGCATGCCCACCGTGGTGGCCATGTGGGAGCACATCCGCAACGGCTATGATCCCATCGAGCCGCGCAGTGACCTCACCACGGCGGAGAATTTCCTCTGGATGCTTACCGGCGAGGAGCCCGACCGCTACATCGCCCGCATTCTCGACATCTGCCTGATTCTCCACGCCGAGCATACCATCAATGCCTCTACCTTCGCCGTGCTGGTGGCGGGCTCTACCCTGGCCAGTCCTTACAGCGTGATTGCCTCCGGCATCGCCACCCTCTCCGGCCCCCTGCATGGCGGCGCCAACCAGGCCGTGGTGAAGATGCTGGAGGAGATCGGCTCCCCCGACCGGGCGGAAGCCTACATCGATGCGATGATCAAGCAAAAGAAAAAAATCTGGGGCTTCGGCCACCGGGAATACAACGTCAAGGACCCGCGGGCGGTGATCCTCGAGCACCTCATGCGCAAGATGATCGAATACCGCGAAGGGCGGGTGGGCCCGCTGTTCGAAATCGCCCAGGCGGTGGAAAAGGTCGCCACCGAGCGGCTGGGGCCGAAGGGCGTCTATCCCAACGTGGATTTCTACTCGGGCGTGCTCTACCGGGAAATGGGCATCGCCCCCGATCAGTTCACCTCCATCTTCGCCATGGCGCGCGCCGCCGGCTGGCTGGCCCACTGGAAGGAACAACTGGGCCAGAACCGCATTTTCCGGCCCACCCAGGTCTATACCGGCGAGCTCAACCGCGAATACATCCCCATCGATCGCCGCGGCTGACGGCCGCGCCGTGGGGGGAGAGGGGATCGATGCGGCTTCCGCTGCCCCTGCGCCGCCGGTAAAATGCAGGCTTTTCCCGATCGCGGCGCAAGCCAAAAAGTCCCATGCAGACTTTCCAAGAACTCATCCTGCGCCTGCAGCAGTATTGGGGTGACCAGGGTTGTGTGATCCTGCAGCCTTATGATCTGGAGGTGGGCGCCGGCACCAGCCACACCGCCACCTTCCTGCGTGCCCTGGGGCCGGAGCCCTGGCGCGCCGCCTACGTGCAGCCCTCGCGTCGGCCCAAGGATGGCCGCTACGGCGACAACCCCAACCGCCTGCAACACTACTACCAGTTCCAGGTGGTGTTGAAACCGGCCCCCTCCGACATTCTCGAGCGCTACCTGGGTTCCCTCGAGGCACTGGGTCTCGCCTTGGCGCAAAACGATATCCGCTTCGTCGAGGACGATTGGGAAAATCCCACCCTGGGTGCCTGGGGCCTGGGCTGGGAGGTCTGGCTCAATGGCATGGAAATCACCCAGTTCACCTATTTCCAGCAGGTGGGGGGCATCGACTGCCGGCCCATCACCGGCGAGATCACCTATGGCCTGGAGCGGCTGGCCATGTATGTGCAGGGCGTGGAAAACGTCTTCGATCTCGTCTATGCGCCGGGCGTGACCTATGGCGATGTCTTCCATCAGAACGAGGTGGAGCAGTCGGCCTACAACTTCGAGCACGCCGATGTGGAATTCCTCCTTTCCGCCTTCAACGCCCACGAACGCCAGGCCCAGTATCTGATGGCGCAGAAACTCGCCCTGCCGGCCTATGAGCAGGTGCTGAAGGCGGGCCACACCTTCAACCTCCTGGACGCGCGTGGGGCCATTTCCGTCACCGAGCGCGCCGCCTATATCGCCCGCATCCGGGCGCTGGCCCGCGCCGTCGCGCAGAGCTATCTGGAATCCCGCGCCCGGCTGGGCTTCCCGCTGGCACCCCGGGCGTGGGCGGAAGAGGCCCTGCGCCAACTGGAAAAGAAGGCGGCGGCATGAGCGCTGGCGTGCGCAATCTGCTGGTGGAGCTCCTCGTCGAGGAGTTGCCGCCCAAGGCGCTGGCGAAGCTGGGGGAGGCCTTCGCCAACGGCGTCTTTGACGGGCTTGCCGCGCAGGGACTCACCACCGCGGCATCGCGGCCGACGGCCTACTGCTCGCCACGGCGGCTTGCCGTGCACATCACCGCGGTGGCGGCGCAGGCGCCGGACAAGCCTGTTTCCCACAAGCTCATGCCGGTGGCGGTGGGCCTGACCGCCGACGGCCAACCCACACCCGCGCTGCTCAAGAAACTCGCGGCGCTCAATCTTTCCCCCGAGGTGGTGGGACGGCTGCGCCGGCAGACGGATGGCAGGACGGAAGTCCTTTTTTACGACAGCGTCACCCCCGGCGTGTCCCTCGCTGTGGGGCTGCAAAAGGCACTGGAGGACACCCTGGCGCGGCTGCCCATCCCCAAGGTGATGAGTTATCAACTGGCCGATGGCTGGACCACGGTGTATTTCGTCCGTCCCGCCCATGGCCTGGTTGCCCTCCATGGCAGCGAGGTGGTGCCGGTGACGGTGCTGGGACTGGTTGCGGGAAGAACCACCCTCGGCCACCGCTTCGAGGCGAAACGCAAACCCTTGGCGCTTGGGGATGCCGATGCCTACGAGGCGACGCTTGAGACGGAAGGCGCGGTCATCCCCCATTTCGACAAGCGCAAAAAGGAGATCGCCCGCCAGCTTGCCGCGGTGGCGGCAACGCTTCCGGGCGGCCTCACACCCGTAGAGGATGAGGCGCTGCTTGATGAGGTCACCGCCCTGGTGGAGCGGCCCAACGTGCTCGCCGGCCGTTTCGACGAGGCATTTCTCGAGGTGCCCCAGGAATGCCTCATCCTCACCATGAAGGCCAACCAGAAGTATTTCCCTCTCCTCGATGCGTCCGGAAAACTCAGCAACCGCTTCCTCATCGTCGCCAACGTCTCCCCCGCTGACCCCAGCGCGGTGATTGCCGGCAATGAGCGGGTGGTGCGGCCGCGGCTCAAGGATGCGCGTTTCTTCTATGACCAGGACCGGCGGCAGTCCCTTGCTTCGCGGGTGGAAAAACTTTCCCGGGTGGTCTACCACAACCGGCTGGGCACCCAGTTGGAACGCACCCAGCGGCTTGCCAAACTCGCCTATGAAATTGCCCGGCTGTTGCATGCGGATGCGGAGCTGGCCCGCCGCGCCGCCTGGCTCGCCAAGGCCGATCTCACCACCGCCATGGTGGGCGAGTTTCCGGAATTGCAGGGCATCATGGGTGCCTACTATGCCCGCCACGATGGCGAGCCGGAGGCGGTCTGCCGCGCCATCGAGGCCCATTATCACCCCCGCTTCGCCGGCGACAGCCTCCCTGAGGACAACATCGGCGCTGCCGTGGCGCTTGCCGACAAGCTGGACACCCTGGTGGGCATGTACGGCATCGGCGCGGTACCCACCGGCGAGAAGGACCCCTTCGGCCTGCGTCGCCACGCACTGGGCATTTTGCGCATCCTCGCCGAGAAGGCGTTGCCCCTCGACCTCGTGGCACTCCTGGAAATGGCGCGCGCGCCCTTCGGTGAGCTCATCGCCGACAGCGTGGTGGTGGACGTGCATGCCTTCATGCTGGAGCGGCTGAAGAACTACCTGCGGGAGCGGGGTTTCGGCGCGCGGGAAATCGAAGCGGTGGTGGCGCAGAATCCCTCCCGCATCGATACCGTGTTGCCGCGCCTTCAGGCCGTGGTGGCCTTTCTCCGGCTGCCCGAGGCGGAAGCCCTGGCCGCCGCCAACAAGCGCATCCAGAACATTCTGCGCAAGGCGGAAAACGTATCCGGTGAGCCGGATGTGGCGCTCTTCGCCGAAGAGGCGGAGCGGGCGCTCTTTGAGGCCGTCAACGCTCTCGCGCCGCGGGTGGCTTCGCTGGTGGCCAACGAGGACTATACCGATGCCCTGCTGGCCCTGGCCACGGTGCGCCCCCTGGTGGACCGCTTCTTCGACGAGGTGATGGTGCTCACCGACGAGCCGCTCTTGCGGCAAAACCGCCTCGCCCTGCTGGCGCGGCTGGCGCATCTCATGAACCAGGTGGCGGACATTTCCCGGCTCGCCGTCTGAGGGCAGGGTGTACAATCTACCGCGGCCCTTTGGCGTGCGCGCCCATGAAACTCGTCATCCTGGACCGGGACGGCGTCATCAACTACGACAGTCCCCAGTTCATCAAGAGCCCGGAGGAGTGGAAGCCCATCCCCGGCAGCCTCGAGGCCATCGCGCGCCTGAATCAGGCGGGCTGGCGGGTGGTGGTGGCCACCAACCAGTCCGGAATCGGCCGCGGCCTCTTTGACATGGCCACCCTCAATGCCATCCACGACAAAATGCTGCGCGCCCTGGCCCAGGTGGGCGGACGCATCGATGCCCTTTTCTTCTGTCCCCATGCCGCCGAACTCAATTGCCCCTGCCGCAAGCCCCGGCCTGGCCTATTCGAGGAGATCGGCCGGCGTTTCAACGTGGACCTCACGGGGGTGCCCGCCATCGGCGATGCCCGCCGGGACCTGGAAGCCGCTGCCGCCGTGGGTGCGCGGCCGCTTTTGGTGCTCACCGGCAAAGGGCGCCACACCCTGGAGGCGGGGGCGCTGCCGGAAGGCACCGAAGTCTATGCCGACCTCGCCGAGGCCGTGCGGCGACTCTTGGATGGCGCATGAGTGTTTACCTGCGCTGTGCGCTCTTCGAGCTGGTGCGCACCTGCGCGACGGTGGTGTTTTCCCTGATCGCGCTGGCCACCTTTCCCTTTTCCCCCTTCACCCGCTACCGCATCATCACCGGCTGGAACCGGGTGGTGATGGCGGCGGCCCGCCGGCTCCTGCACATCGAATGGCGGGTGCTGGGACGGGAAAACCTTCCCCAACGGCCCGCCGTGGTCATGGCCAAGCATCAATCGGCGTGGGAGACCATCGCGCTGCCCATCCTGCTGCCGCCCCTTGCCATCGTCATCAAGCGGGAACTGCTGCGCATCCCCTTTTTCGGCTGGGGCTTTGCCATGCTCTCCCCCATCGCCATTGACCGTGGCTCGGGCAAAGAGGCCCTCCGCCAGATCACGGAACAGGGCAAAAAGCGCCTGGCCCAGGGTTTCTGGGTGCTGATTTTCCCCGAAGGCACGCGGGTGGCCCCCGGCCGCCGCGGCCGCTATGGGATCGGCGGCGCCTGGCTTGCCACCCAGGCCGGCGCACCGGTGGTGCCCATCGCCCACAATGCCGGCGAGCTGTGGCCCCGCCGTGCCTTCCTCAAACATCCGGGCACGGTGACCATCAGCATCGGCCCGGTGATCGAAGGGGAGGGGCTCAAGCCCGCGGAGCTCAATGCGCGGGTGGAAGCCTGGATCGAAGCCGAAATGGAGAAGCTGCCCCCCGCCAGACCCAGGCCATGAGTTATCCGCGCGAGGAAAGCCGGGTCATTGCCCTGCCCGGCCGGGTGATCACCTACACCCTGGTGCGCCGCAGCCGCCGCAGCATCAGGCTGAAGGTGGACCAGGCGGGCCTCACGGTGAGTGCGCCGCCGCGGGAGCCCTACCGTCATCTGGAACAGGTCATCCGCGAGCGCGGGCACTGGATCCTGGAAAAGCTCAAGGAAATGGAGGCGCGCCGGTTGCCGCCGCGGCGCTGGCGCAGCGGCGAAGCGCTACCCCTTCTGGGCGAAAGTCTGGAGCTGATCGTCTATGCCACCCATACCCGCGCCGAGCCCATCCGGACCGCCAGCCGGTTGTGGGTGGGTGTGCCTGATGCCAATGATGGCGAAGCGGTGAAGCTGCAGGTGGTGAGCTGGTACCGGCGGCTTGCCACCCAGGAGTTCACCGGGCGCATTGCCCGCCTTGCGGCAAGGCTTGCCTTGAAGCCACCCCCTTTCCGCCTCTCCGAAGCCCGCACCACCTGGGGCGTGTGTACCTCGGAGGGAAGGCTTCGCCTGTCCTGGCGGCTCATCAAGGCGCCGCCGGAACAGATCGACTACGTGATCGCCCATGAGCTTGCCCATCTGCGCCACATGAACCACTCGCCCGCCTTCTGGGAGACGGTGGCGGCGATCTATCCGGACTACCGGCCCCACGCCGAGGCGCTGGAACGGGACGGGCATCTGTATCACACTTTCTGAGGACCATCGAGGAGAAGTGAACATGCGCATTCTGCACACCATGATCCGCGTCGGTGACCTTGATCGCTCCATCCGCTTCTACACCGAGGTGCTGGGAATGAAACTGCTGCGGCGGAAGGATTATCCGGAAGGCAAGTTCACCCTCGCCTTCGTCGGCTACGGGGATGAATCGGAGCAGGCAGTGCTGGAGCTCACTTACAACTGGGGCGTCGATCACTATGACCTCGGCAATGGCTTCGGTCACATCGCCATCGAGGTGGAGGATGCCTACAAGGCCTGCGAAGCGGTCCGCGCCAAGGGAGGCAAGGTCACCCGTGAAGCGGGGCCGATGAAGCATGGCACCACCGTCATCGCCTTCGTCGAGGACCCGGACGGCTACAAGATCGAATTCATCCAGAAGGGAAGCCGCGCCGACTGATTGCCGCGGCGCCTAGAGGAGGGGCGCAAGCCAGTATTCGGCAGTGGCCAGGTCCCAGCCCTTGCGCCGGGCATAGTCTTCCAACTGGTCGCGGCCGATTTTGCCCACGGCGAAATAGTGCGCCTGCGGGTGGGAGAAGTAAAAGCCGGACACCGCGGCGGCGGGCCACATGGCATAGCTTTCCGTAAGGCGCACACCCGCGGCTTCCGGGGCCTCGAGCAGCGTGAACAGGGGCCCCTTTTCCGTGTGGTCGGGACAGGCGGGATAGCCGGGAGCGGGGCGGATACCCCGGTATTTTTCGGCGATGAGATCCTCGTTGGAGAGGGATTCCTCAGGAGCGTAACCCCAGAACTCCCGGCGCACGCGGGCATGCATGAGTTCGGCGAAGGCCTCCGCCAGACGGTCGGCCAGGGCCTTGAGGAGGATGGCCTGGTAATCGTCGTGGCGCGCCTCGAATTCCGCGAGCTTTTCTTCGATGCCGATGCCGGCGGTGACGACGAAGGCGCCGAGGTAGTCCGGCACGCCCGTGGACTTGGGGGCGATAAAGTCGGCGAGGCTCAGGTTAAAGCGGTCGGCGGGTTTTTCCTGCTGTTGGCGCAGGGTGTGATGGACCATCGCCACCTGGCTGCGGCCCTCGTCAGTGTAGATTTCGATGTCATCGCCCACGGCATTGGCGGGGAAGAGGCCAATCACGGCATTGGCGGTGAGCCATTTGCCCTGGATGATGCCGGCTAGCATCCCCTGCGCATCCTGGTAGAGCCTGCGTGCCTCCTCCCCCACCACGGCATCGTCGAGGATCTTGGGAAAGCGCCCGTGCAGGTCCCAGGTCTGGAAGAAAGGCGTCCAGTCGATGTAGCGGGCGATTTCCTCCAGGGGGTAATCGCGGAAGACGAGGCGGCCTAGCTGTTTGGGCACCGGCGGGCGGTAATGGGCCCAGTCGGTGGGAAGCGCATTGGCGCGCGCCGCGGCGAGCGGGATGAGGCGGGTGTGCTCGCCCTTGGCGAGATGGCGTTGCCGCACCTGCTCGTAGTCGGCGCGGACCTTTGCCACGTAATCCTGCCGCAGTTCCGCGGAGAGCAGGCTGGTGCACACCCCCACCGCCCGCGAGGCATCCTTCACATACACCACCGGCCCGCTGTAATTGGGCGCGATTTTCACTGCGGTGTGGGCAAGGGAGGTGGTGGCGCCGCCGATCAGGAGCGGAATGGTGAAACCGAGACGCTCCATTTCTTTCGCCACGGAGGCCATTTCCTCGAGAGATGGCGTGATCAGGCCCGACAGGCCGACGATGTCGGCCTGGGTTTCCCGGGCGGTGTCGAGGATCTTTGCCGCCGGCACCATGACGCCCAGATCGATGACCTCGTAGTTGTTGCACTGGAGCACCACGCCAACGATGTTCTTGCCGATGTCGTGCACATCGCCCTTGACGGTGGCGAGCACGATCCTTCCCTTGGCCTGGGAGGCGCCGCTGGCGGCCTTTTCCGCCTCGATGTAGGGAATGAGATGGGCGACCGCCTGCTTCATCACCCGCGCCGACTTCACCACCTGGGGCAGAAACATCTTGCCGGCGCCGAAAAGATCGCCCACCACCTGCATGCCGGCCATGAGGGGTCCCTCGATGACCTGCAGCGGGCGCTCGTATTTGCGCCGTGCCTCCTCCGTGTCCTCGACGATGTAGGTGGTGATTCCCTTTACCAGGGCGTGGGTCAGCCGCTCCTCCACGGGAAGGGCGCGCCAGGACAAATCCTCGACCTGTTCCCGTGACTGGCCCTTGAAACGCTCGGCGAATTCCACCAGACGCTCGGTGGCATCGGGACGCCGGTTGAGGAGCACGTCCTCCACCCGCTCCCGCAGTTCCGGGTCGAGTTCCTCATAGACGCCCAACTGGCCGGCGTTGACGATGCCCATGTCGAGGCCGGCGCGGATGGCATGGTAGAGGAAACAGGTGTGGATGGCTTCGCGCACCGGCTCATTGCCGCGGAAGGAGAAGGAGACGTTGGAGATTCCACCGCTCACCTTGGCATAGGGGAGGTTCTGTTTGATCCAGCGGGTGGCCTCGATGAAATCCACCGCGTAGTTGTTGTGTTCCTCGATGCCGGTGGCGACGGCGAAGATGTTGGGGTCGAAGATGATGTCCTCCGGCGGGAAGCCATCGGCGGTGAGGAGCCGGTAGGCGCGCTGGCAGATGTCGATCTTGCGCTGGAAGGTGTCGGCCTGGCCCTGCTCGTCAAAGGCCATCACCACCACCGCGGCCCCGTACCGACGGGCGATGCGCGCATGCGCGATGAAGGCCTCTTCCCCCTCCTTGAGCGAGATCGAGTTCACAACCGCCTTGCCTTGGATGCACTTGAGCCCGGCCTCGATGACGGAGAACTTGGAAGAGTCCACCATGATCGGCACGCGGGCGATGTCGGGCTCAGCCGCGAGCAGATTGAGGAAGCTCACCATCGCCTGTTCGGAGTCGATGAGCCCTTCGTCCATATTGACGTCGATCAACTGCGCTCCGTTCTCAACCTGCTCGCGCGCAACCTGCAGCGCGGCCGTGTAATCGCCAGCCTTGATGAGGCTGCGGAAGCGGGCCGAACCGGTGACGTTGGTGCGCTCGCCGATATTGACGAAAGGGATCTCCGGCGTGAGCGTGAAGGCTTCAAGGCCGGACAGCCTGAGACGTGGCTCGATCGTCGGGATGACGCGTGGCGGCTTGCCGCGCACCGCTTCCGCGATCGCGCGGATGTGCGTCGGCGTCGTGCCACAGCAGCCGCCGACGATGTTGACAAGACCTGCACTTGCGAATTCGCCGATCAACGCCGCCATTTCCTCGGGACCTTGGTCATAGTGCCCGAACGCGTTCGGCAGTCCGGCATTCGGATAGGCGCACAGGAGCGTGTCGGCGAGGCGACCAATCTCGGCGATGTGGGCGCGCATCTCGGCGGCGCCGAGAGCGCAGTTGAAGCCGATCGACAGCGGCTCTGCGTGACGGACCGAGTGCCAGAAAGCGGCCGGGGTCTGCCCCGAGAGGAGGCGGCCGGAGCGGTCGGTGATCGTCCCCGAGATCATGACCGGCGGCCTCACCCCGCGTGCCTCCGCGATCTCGGCGATCGCGTAGATCGCGGCCTTGGCGTTGAGCGTGTCGAAGATGGTTTCGATGAGCAGGATGTCGGCGCCGCCGTCGAGAAGGCCGCGCACCTGTGTGGCATAGGCCTCGCGCAGTTCGTCGAAGGTAATCGCGCGCAGGCCCGGCCGCGAGACGTCCGGCGAGATCGAGGCGGTGCGATTGGTCGGGCCGATGGCGCCGGCGACGAAACGCCGACGCCCGTCGGTGCGCATGACCGCCTCGGCTGCCTCGCGGGCGATGCGCGCGCCGGCCACATTGAGCTCATAAGCGAGCTCCGCAAGGCCGTAGTCGGCCTGGGCAATGGCGGTCGAGGAGAAGGTGTTGGTGGCGATGATGTCGGCACCGGCGTGCAGATAGGCGAGATGGATGTCGCGCACCGCTTCCGGCCGCGTGAGGTTGAGGAGGTCATGGTTGCCGCGCACCTCGCGGTTCCACGCATCGAACCGCGCGCCGCGATAGGCCTCCTCGTCGAGGCCGAGCGCCTGGATCATCGTGCCCATGGCTCCGTCGAGCACAAGGATGCGCTCGGCCGCCAGACGGCGCAGCTCGGCCTCGACGGGGGATGGGCATGCGGGCGTCATGCCGCCTCCCGCTTCGGCTCGGGTCGCAGGCCCAGCAGATGACAGATCGCGAACACCAGGTCCGCGCGG
>JAIMAL010000028.1 GCA_023511995.1 Burkholderiales bacterium | reverse complement strand
TTATGGTGTTGCGGCTTCGCGAAAGCAGCCCCGACGTTTTCTGAGCCCTGATCCCTGCGTGGTGCCTGAGCCCCGCCCCCCGGCCGGTACTCCGGCAGCCAGGTGGCAAGCCGTGCGCGCACCTCCTCCGCTGTGGCCGAGCTGGTGGCGGCAATCCAGGCCACCGCCTCTTCCACGCACTGCCACTCGCCCTGGGCCTTTGCCACCCGTACGCGGGGATGGGGGGTGGGCAGGGTGTGCTCGTCGTCGGCAAGCAACTCCTCGTAGAGTTTTTCACCCGGCCGCAGGCCGGTGAAGATGATGGGGATTTCCCCTTCGCTTTTGCCGGCAAGGCGGATCATGAGCCGCGCCAGATCGACGATGCGCACCGGCTCGCCCATATCGAGGACGAAGATTTCGCCGCCGCGCCCCATGAGGCCCGCCTGCAGCACGAGCTGCGCCGCTTCGGGGATGGTCATGAAATAGCGCACCACCTCCGGATGGGTGACGGTGACCGGCCCGCCGGCCTCGATCTGGCTGCGGAATTTGGGCACCACGCTGCCGGAGGAACCCAGCACGTTGCCAAAGCGCACCGCCACGAAGTGGGTGCCCTGTCCCTCGAGGCTCTGGCAGACGAGTTCAGCGAGACGCTTGGAGGCGCCCATGACATTCGTTGGATTCACCGCCTTGTCCGTGGAGACCAGCACGAATTTCCCCACGCCCGCTTCGATGGCCGCACGCGCCGCGACCCAGGTGCCCAGCACGTTGTTCTTCAGGCATTCGAGGGCGTTGGCCTCTTCCATGAGGGGGACGTGTTTGTAGGCCGCGGCGTGATAGACGAGGCTGGGCCGATAATGGGCAAAGAGGGTCTGCATGCGCCGGGCATCGCGCACATCGGCGGCGATGAGATCGTAGTCGATGTCGGGAAAACGCGCGGCGAGCTCCTCGCCCATGCGGTAGAGGCCGAATTCCGACGCGTCCACCAGCACCAGGCGCGCGGGGCGGAAATGGGCGAGCTGCCGCACCAGCTCCGCCCCGATGGAGCCCGCCCCACCCGTCACCAGCACCGTGCGACCACCGATCGCCGCATCGAGGCCGGGCAGGTCGAGCTGGACCGGGTCGCGGCCCAGCAGGTCCTCCAGCTCCAGACCGCGCAGGCTCTGGATGGTGACGCGCCCCGCCACCACATCCTCCAGAGCAGGCAGCGTCAAGAGCTCCACCCCCGCCACCATGGCCAGCTCGGCGACGCGACGCTTCACCGTGTGGGAGGCGGAGGGGATGGCGAAGACGGCGACTTCCGCCCCCGTGCGGCGCACGATTTCAGGCAGCTTTGCGATTTCCCCCAACACGGGGACGTCCTGCAGGCGGCGGCCCAGCTTGGCGGGATCATCGTCCAGGAGCGCGACGGGGCGGAGAAGCGCGGGTGTGGAGCGCAGCTCACGCAGAAAAAAATCCGCCGCGGAACCCGCGCCGAGAATGACCGCAGGCCGCTTGCCCGGATGCGTCAGCGCCCCCAGCCGATGTTCCTTCCAGGCGCGATAGGCAAGGCGGCTGCCGCCCATCAGTACGATGAGCAACACAGGGTCGAGAATCAGCACGGAGCGGGGCAACACCACCGCGGGGAAGACGAACAACAGCACAAGGGGCGTGACGAGGGCACCTAGCCCCACCGCGACGAGAATGCGTTTGAGGTCGGGGAGACTGGCGAAGCGCCACATGCCCGCATAAAGCCCGAAACCGATGCAGCAGAGACCCTGTGTCAACACCACCCACGGCAGCCCCTGCCAGAACAGCGCGAAAAACTGCGCCGGCCAGTCCGGGGCAAAGCGCAGCCAGAAGGCCATCCCCCAGGCTGCTCCGGCGGCGATGAGATCGTGGAGGAAGGCAAGCAGGGCGCGGGGATTGCGCCAAGGCAGAAAAGGCATGCTTAGGTTTGAGAAATGCATCAGCTCGGGCTCAACAGACAAAGGTTCAATCCGGTGGGCGGCAGAGCGGATTATCCCTCACCCCAGCGCAGCGGGTGGCGGTTTGGACAGGACGCGCCAAGGGCATCGAGGGTTCCCCGGCCCTCACTGGGACTCCTTTCCGTTCGCCATCCGCACCCGGTCGCCGCTACCCGCCCCCAGCGCGGTGGCAAGGAGGATACGCAGGTACCGCGCTACGCCAAAGCCACGCAGCATTTCCGCATCCACCTGCGCCAGGCGAGCCGGGTCCGACATATCCACGCCACGGATTTGGGCCAGGCCGGTGATCCCCGGCCGCACGGCAAAAACGCCCAGCCGCTCGCGCTCGGCAATGAGCGCGCTTTGTGTCGGAAGGCACGGCCGCGGCCCCACGAGACTCATCTCGCCCTTGAGCACGTTCCAGAGCTGGGGCAGCTCGTCCAGTTTGCTGCGGCGCAGGAAACGGCCCCAGGGCGTGATCAGTTCGGGGCTTGCCTCATGGGTGGCCACCTGGGGCGCACCGACGCGCATGGTGCGGAACTTGTAGAGGACGAAGGGCTTTTGGTTGCGGCCTAGCCGAACCTGGCGGAACAGGGGTGTACCCGTGTCGAAGTAACCGACGACCACGATGAACACCATGAGTGGCGCCGCGGCAGCCAGAGCCGCGGCCGACAGCACCACATCCAGAAACCGGATCACGACAGCATCTCCCGCACCCCATCCGCGAGACCCACCCGCGCGCGCCAGCCCAACTCGCGTTCGATCTTCGCCGGCGAGTAACAGGCCGAATCGAGCAGCCGGGATACCACCTCGGAATTGAGCGGCAGCGGACGGCGCAACAGCGCACCCAGCGCATCGCCCAGCCGCCCACCCGCGCGCAGCGCCCAGGCCGGCGCGCTCCATCTCAAAGTCGGCGCGGGCGGCACGGCGAGAATCGCCTCGCAAAGCTCCCGGCCCGAATAGGCGCGGGCATCGGCGACGATGTAGGTGCGGCCGTTCGCCCTCGGGTGCTGCGCCACCAGGCGCATTGCGGCGACCACATCCTCCACATGCACGAGCGAGCGGCGGTTGCCCGTCTCCGGCAACAGCGGGAACCATCCGGCGCGCAAGGCGCGCGCGAGCCGCTCCAGATTGCCCCGTCCGCCGCGGCCATAGACCATCGCCAGCCGCAGATTCACCACATGCATCCCGTATTTCGCGCCGGCTTCCAGCACGGCATGCTCCGCCGCGCGCTTGGCTTGTCCGTAGGGTGTCGCAGGCTCACCGGGCCAGTCCTCATCGACGCAATTCTCGCCCGGCTCCGCCATCGCCTTCACACTGGAAAGGAACACGAAACGCCGCACCCCCGCCCCGCCCGCGGCCTCCACCAGATGGCGCGTCCCCTCGAAATTGATGCGCCAATGGGCATCCGGATCGGACGACGCGGACGCATCGGCAAGGCCCGCGCAGTGGAACACCGTATCGACCCCCTCGCAGGCGCGGGCAAGAGCAGCCGGGTCACCCAGATCGCCCACCACCGCATCGGGATCATCGGCAGGCCGGCGCACCAGGATGCGCTCGCCGGGCCGGCGCAGCCGGCGGCCGATGAAGCCAGTGGCGCCGGTAATGAGCACGCTCACGCCAACACCTCGCGATACACCGCCAGCGTCGCCTCGATCACCTTCTCCTGGCTGAATTCACTCACGGCGCGCTCGCGCCCGCGCGCCCATGCGCGCCCGCTCCTCCGGGCGCTCCAGCAGGCGGCGGATGACAACGCTCCCTCTTAGACTTAGAGCCGGGCGAATTCAAGCAGCTTTCGCGGATACTTGGACAGGATCTTGAAGTAATTGGTGCTGACACCATTTTCGCGGCACGCCTGCAAGACCTCACGGTTGAGCAATAGCGTGTTACGCAAACCGCCCGTGCTGATACCACCCATCTCCATCAGCACCAACACTTCTGGCCAGTGCCGGTAACGCAACGCTTGGCCGTGAAATGCCCGGACCACAAATTCGTAATCCCCGGCAATCCGATAATGGGTCTTGAAGTGGCCGACCCGCCTGACGACTTCTTTCCTAAAAAAGAGTGCGGGATGTGCTGGCATCCATCCCCAAGCCAATCGTTCGGGGGAAAAGCGATCCGAGCGGAAGCGTCGCACAATACGCTGCGGATCGCCCTTGCGAAAATATGCCACATCCCCCAAAAGAGCGTCCAACCCAGCTTGCCACATTTGACCCGCGACAGTCGAGAGAACACGAGAGTGCGCATAGCAATCGTCAGCATTGAGGAAACAGATAATGTCCCCCGTAGCGCGTTCCAATCCCTTGTTCATCGCGTCATAGATACCCTTGTCTGGCTCCGAAACAAACACGTCTACATGCCTGCCTTCACGCTCTATGATCGCTTGCGTACCATCTGAAGAGCCACCGTCAATGACCACGTGCTGGAGCCCCTGCCAGTCTTGGCCTGCTACGGACAGAAGAGCACGCCTGATGGTCAATGCACTATTGCGGCAAACGGTAATAACGGAAATGACAGGCGTGCTACTCATCTCTCAGTATCGAAGAAATTGCCGGGCAGCATCCTTCAACCACATTGGTATATACTTTTGTACGAAACGCCGGTAACGCAAGCGCCAGGCCGAAACCATTCCGGATTCGAAGTCAGGCACCAGAGCACGAACCATGGCGAGACATCTCTTTAGCTCAGCCTCGTATCTTTCATAGACAGCGTTTGGCTCGGAACACACATCGGTATAGAAACTGGACAGGCGGTCGAACTTGCCATTGTCGAGCAATTGGAATTGGTGGAAGTGATAGAAAATCAACGGTACACCTTCAACGGTAATATTGCCGTCTTTATTCATGCCAAAACAGTACTGCTCATAATTCCAAGGCGCAACCCCTGCCCCAGGGTGAACCAAAATGTGGCAAGACTGATAGCGGTCGGGCCATTCATCGAGGTACTTTTGATCGCCCATCTTGCCGTCTTCCAGCCTGTAGTAGCACCACTCAATACACTGCGCCCTCCAGCGGGAAAGACACGCCAATCCCTCGTCGTCCCGACGAAAACTGACCCACTCAACACAGAAGCGACCGTTTACCTCCCGGTCTTTCAACCGTGGCGGGAAGCGATGCTCAATGATGCCAATCGACGCCTCGCCGATTTCATCGAACAAAGGCTGCACGTCGGAATAAAAAAATAAATCAGCATCCAGGTAAGTTAGCAGATCTATTTGTGGATATTGCTGCATCACCCACCATGTGAAGCAAGACGACAGCGTCCAGCAGTATTCAGCCGCACCCCGCGTTGCTTTGGCTGCGAGGAGTTCTTCGTTTTCCACTTCCTCTAGGGGTACGCACACCACGGAAGGTAGCGACAAGGCCTCGAGAATAGACTGGGTCTGTTCATCCATGCACAAGACGTAAATTTTCATACCCTGGCAGTGGCGCTCCAGGCTGCGCAGCATGGCGAGACCCTTGAGGAGGTAATTGCTGTCGAACAGCGTGCAGAAATAACGCGTTTTCATGGAATCATTTTCTCACACACATATGTGCGATTGGCGGTGCCCACATCACCCTGAAGAGATTCGTCCAAAGTGTAGGTTGCAATCAGCTTCAGCCCAGAGCGTGAGAGCAGTTCCAGAAAGTGCGCTTCGTTGAAATGTATCTCGATCGTTTCTATGCCATAAGCCTTTTTGCGGTAATAGACGCTGGGCCTCCCCAAAACTACTGGCGTGCGGTGGAAAATGGCGTAACTTCGCGCCACGCGGGCAGTTTCAGCGATCGCGATCTCATACTTCGGTATATGCAAGAGACAGCACCCCGATATGACGATATCGAATTCGCCTTCGCCATATTCGAGCGCCGTTGCATCTTGGACGTCAAAATGACGATGTGGATACTTCCTTCGTGCCAGATTGATGAAGGCCTCGGAGTAGTCGCAGCCGACGTACTCGATATCAAGACCTGCAAGCTCCAACACCTCACAGTAGTAGCCGCTGGAGCAGCCCACTTCGAGTACCGACATCCCGCGCACGTTCGTCGGCAATCCCTTCAGGGCCTGGATCATGACATCGAACACAGCGACGGGTTCGCCACGACGGTACGCAGCAAGCTGGGCATCCACCAGCTTACGCTGCCGCTCAGGCAGGGCATCAGCCTTCCACGCATCACGTAGTCGGTCGGCTTCGGTGTCCGCCTCCTCGTTCTTCAGCGTGACATAGTCCGAGGACACCCCCGCCGAGGGGCCGAGGCAGCGGCGAAGCCGCTGTACCACGATCTTCAGACGGGGAAAGTGCTTGAGCGTTTGTAGTACTAGTTTCATTTCCGTTTTCGCGCAAGGTACCGATCGAGGATTGCCACCAATTCTTCCATGCGATGCCGGTAAGTATGTTCGCGAAGAGTACGCGCCTGCCCTGCGCGGGCAATTTGTTCAGCCTCTTCCGGGTGGTGTAGGTAGTAGTGCACCAGTTCTGCCGCCTCTTCCGGTGATGAATACGCCACGACTTCCTTTCCCACCTCAAACAACTCACCCAGGTTATGCTTGAGGTCGGTAATCAGCAATGTCCCGACACCCGTTGCCTCGTAGAGACGCATATTGTTCGCATTGTCTTCCGCGACATCGATATGGCGGTTGAGCGTGATCCGGCTGCGTGCAAGGGTGCGGTACATGTCCAGACCCCATACCTCGCCGTGGTGCCGGGCGCGGATGGGAGAATCCGCATCCAAGCTGTTCGCGCCGTAACCGAAGAACTGGATTGGCGTGTTGCGCGCCAGATATTCCAGCACTGGAATAGCCTTCCCATGATGACGGCTGATACCGCCCACGAAACTGACATCAATGTCCTTAGGCACGTTACCCAACTTCTCGAGCACCCGAGGCTCAAATCCGATGCGGAAATACTCTGCTGCCACGCCCAAGGCGCGCAGCCGCGGCACGAAGTGAGGAAAAGACGTTAGGATCAGATCGTAGCCGTGAAGGTAAGATTCCGGCGGCAACGGACAGGCAATCTGCCCCACGATCAGGCGAACGCGCTTTCGCAACTTAGAAAGCACCGTGGGCGGGAAGAAGCTCAGATCTTGGCAATACAGCACGTCGGGGGCCAACGCCTCCACTTGCGCAACCGCAATCTCCACCAACCCCGGCAAAGCAGCCAACCAGCGGCCAATCAGCGGGAGTCGAAAGAAGCGATGCGGCACGCGCAGCGCCAACGTGCTGTAGTGAACCCCATGCTCGCGGGCCCAGGCGACTTGTAAAGGCACGCAGTTGACGACTAGGTCGTACGCTTTCCGACCCAGAGCATTTAAATTTCGGCTGTAGAAATCAGATGTGCCAAAACACGCGTCCAGGACTGCACGTAGCTGCGTTTCGTAATCATCTTTGATTAAATCCGCTTCATGATGATAGAGGTGCGCTAAAAACGCAGAATAATAGGTGTCTACGATGGCGACTTTCATTCGATTTTGTTATTGCGAATTACGTAACGGCATGACAACCTTTTCCTCTTCTGTACCGGCTCGGATTATCTGGACACGGTTTTGCAACTCCGACCGCCTTTCGCATGGCATCAGCCTGACGGGCTTCGAGGGGTGAGATGGCTCTGCCGGTAAATGCTACAGAGAAATGAGATGACCGACATCCCGTCTTTCCTCTATAAAATCTAGACACAACTCCCCAAGCAATCATATCTCCACCAGATTTCTACTGTAGGAAACCCGTGAAGAGCCCAAATTCGTGCCCGGAAAATCGGGGTCGGCGCAAATGTAGGAGCAACCTTCGGGCAACGCCCAGACAGCATTGTGCCGGCCGTTTTTCAGAATATTTTCTTAATGCGCGCTCGAACATTATTGCTTATCATCTTGATAAGAATATAACGGCCCACAGCAGTGCACCGCTGGAATGTCGAACCAACAAGCATCCAGAATGCCAGCGCATGAACAATGTTAGAAGCAGAACCCTTTGAAAACCAGCGCGCCCACCTACCAAAGCGTCGCGAATTGCTTCCCCACTCGGGTAAGGAATAAACTGCCGTGCTGCACGACACTATGAGTTGGATACCCGAGCGACGCACGCGGTCGGCGAATTCGTAGTCTGCAAAATAATGCGGCAAAACTCGCGGGCGCATCGTGCCCGCTCTGGCAAAAGCTTCTATGGGGTACAACGTGCCCCGGCCGGAAAGCATCGAAACACTAATGTCCGCTTCTCTGTCCAAAGCACACTGGCCAATATCACTACTCAACAGATCGCAAACAGCCAGGCGCCAGTAATCGACTTTCGGCCCAATACTCAGAACCTCATATGGCGGCTTTTTGTCGCGAATTATGCTTCCCACAGCCGCACGGTTGTGTCTTTTGCTCACGTCCACCAAATTCCGGACAAAATCCGGCTTAAACTCGACATCGTTGTTCAGAAACAAGACGTAGTCGTCAGCATCTGCTCTCGGTAGTACATAACGCAGACCAGTCTCAATCGCCCCGGCCCACCACAGCGAGCCGTCTCCCTGCAGGGTCGTCACATCCTGCTGCGCCTCGAGGAATTCCCTGGTGCTGTCAGTTGACCCATCGTTGATCACGACAATATTCAGGGCAACACCTTGCTGCGCGCGCAAGCAGGTCAGTACTGTCTTTGTCATGTCCACCCTATTGAAGACGGGTATTAGTACATGCACACGCATAGTTGCATCGACCACGCGCATCATGATCCATGCTCACCCAGTTCTTGGCTGAAGAGCAACAAATCTTCCTCTCTATCCACTTCGCCCCATTTGCCCCTGTAAGGTACTGCAATGATGGGCAACCTACCGCCTTCGATAATCCGTTGCAGCATGCCGGTCATGTGTATCTTGTTGCACTCCGCTGGAGGGAGGCTAGCACGAATCCTGCACACCTCGGCCCACCCTTCTGGAGTGAAGCGCAACAGCCCCATGTACTGACCCTGTACCTCGTCCGCCGATTTTGGTCTGGTGCCAATCTCGGCCAAGGTTTGTTCTGGCGTGAGGCGGAAGCTTTCTGCATCTGCCAGCGGGTCGCCAAAGCGCTTGGTCCAGAGCGCGTGCCAATTGGGGTCGTAGGTCACGGCAAGTTGCGCCGGACAAGCCATCAACAAACGCACCGCCGTCGGACTATAAAAAATATCCGAGTAGCTCACGATGCACGGTTCAGCCTGTAGCCAATCCTGAGCGCAGGCCAGCGAGGAAACCATATTGGTTTCCGCCCAACGAGGGTTGTGGAATTCCACGAGTCCGCGTCCCGCCAGCATCTCCCGCTTGTAGCCAGTGACGATGGCAATTTCGCTAATACCTGCTTCGTGCAGTGCTTCTAGCTGCCAATCCAGCAGTGCTTTGCCGCGAAGTTCGACCAAACACTTCGGTCGCTCGTCGGTGAGATGTTTCATGCGGCGGCCGCGGCCAGCGGCAAGAATGATGGCCCTCATCCGAACAGACTCCGCACTCTCTCGATGTCACCCACTGCGAACACAGCCTCGCGTTCCGGATGCCACATCCAGCCTTCCCAGGGCAATGACCGGTGGCGAATTGCCTCGATTTCGCCATCTTCACTGCGCGCCAGTACCTCGAAACCGTCCGGACAAGCGGATAGCGCATAGCCGTGGTAGCTGTTCACCTCGCCTGAAATTGTTCCGGTCAGTTGATGCCGTGTCCGCACATGCCCACTCACCGCACGAAGGCCCGTACCGGCCCAATGCGCCATCATCTGCATGCCCCGGCAGATGCCCAGCACAGGCAACTGGTGTTCCTGAGCATGCGCCAGCAGCGCACGCTCGGTGTTGTCGCGCTTGACACACAGGCCAATATCGTTCCCGCCGGAAAGTACGACAGCCGATGGTTGCACAACCGTCAGCCAATCACGAATCGTACCACCCAAGGCATTCGGCACCGGCACCGGCATATAGCCGCAGCTGGCAACAAAAGCCGCCAGGCGCTGATCGAGTGCATCCCGTGTCTCATTGCGCTCGGGGAAGACGTCCACCCGCTGGCTGATGGCCACCACCTTCATGCCAGCACCTCCACCCGCCGTCCCGCACAATCGAGATGTAGGCGCTTGGCCTGGGACCAGCGCCGGTACAGCGCTTCACCGGCGCCAATCACAGCCGGTAGTCCCAATTCGCCCGCCCGAATGGCCATATGCGAGTTGGCACCGCCCCAAGCCGTGATTAGGCCGGCGATTGGGTAGGCAAAGAGCCAATCGAAGCCAGGGTCGGCGCTGGGAATGCAGACAATTGCCCCGGCCAACCGCTCACGAGCATCGCAACGCACGACTGGCGCCGTCACCTGCTTCTGGGTGATGAAATTTGGTGCTGTTTCCGGCCATTCGAAGGCCCACACATCCTCCGGCTTGGCAATCAGCGGCGGCAGTGAAATCTTCAATGTTTCGGCATAGCGTGCCTTGCCCTGCTCGATGGAGCGCAAGAGCACCTCTTTCGGGTCGGTCGCTGCAACGTGCAATTCCTTGAAGGCAGCAATGTCGCAATAAGCCAGATCCTCGCGGCTGATCCCGTGTTGTGCACCCACCTCAGCAATCAGCACCAAAGCATCCGACAGATTGCGCGTGAAATGGAACTTCGAGAGTTCGCGCAGTTCGATCCCCGCCTGCATGAAGTCGAACAACCCGACCGGATCAACTTGCAGGCCATGAGCTTCGAGCAGCTTCGCGATTTCGCGCATCTGCGGCAGGGTCAATGCGAATGGCTTCACCGACTCAGGTGCGGGCGGGCGCTGGGACCAATCAAAGTAAAGTTCCGGCGCCTCGTCATAGCGCGGCGAAAGAATGTCGTAGGTTCCAGGGCGCAGATGACCATAGCGCGCAAGGAAAGTGGTTTTGTCCAGCGTTGCCCGGGCGCGGGCCAGCTCGCTGCTCACCGTCGATACACTGCCGATGAAGGCATCGTAATCAGACTGCGAGAATACGCCCACCGTCACCAGCGATCGCAGCATCTGTACAGCGATAAATCCGGCCCTCGCCAATCCAGCAAAAGGCAATGTGCCGTAGCGCTTGGCATCTTCCAGCAACCAGTATATACGCTCTAGTGGATCGGCACTGGATGACAAAAGCTCCTCGCGCCGGGCGTTGAGGATATCGATCTTGGCTGCATCGCCGCGCCACAAGCCGTCCTTGGGGTGCACGATGCGGTTAGTGAGTTTGCGCAGGCTGTGCGCAATGGCTTCACGCTCGTGTTTCGAGAAACCGGCCTCGGCCAAGCGCTCCAGCCGCTGTGGCAAGTCCAGCGTATAGCAGGAGAACACAATTTCGAACTCTACCTTGTCGTGCAAGGTGGGTTCGGCCAACAAGCGATCGATGTAGTAATCGACCAGGCGCCCGGCCAGCCCTTCATCCAGATCGGCCGGAATGAAGGAGTTGAACGACAAGCGTACGTCGATATACGGCAGCCCGAAAAAATGCGGCATTAGCGGGAAGCTGCGCAGGTTGCGGTAACCGTAGTTATGGCGCTGGTAGGCCCAGATGGCATCGGTGATCAGTTCCCGATAGAGCGACAAGGCCAGCGGCTTGGGGCGGATGCCGACAATCTCCGCCGGGTTCCAGTCCGGCATCACACCATAGACGGTACGCCGCCCCATCAGGAAGGGGTGCGGCTGCATGCCGCGCGCCACCTTGCGCTGGATGGCGTCCAGACGGGCGGCTTGCGCTTCGGCGGATTCCGGGACACCCGGCAGGATCAATGGCCGGGCCTGCAACAGCCACAGCACCTCCTCGCCACACTCACAGGTCACCGCAAATTCGCAATCCAGCGGCACGCCGCCAAACAGCGCCAGCAGCTCGTCGATCAGCGCCAATACCGGCGCCAAGTGAGGAGGTGCTGGCACCGGTGAGCAAGCCGCCTGTTGCCACACGCGCCCGCCCATGCCGCTGGTCACCGCTGCGGTATCGCTGCCTTCCGACCAATTCACCACCCGATAGGGCGCGCAGGTATTGGGGTCATGCGAGAAAGCCACCCCAGAACGCACGACCTGAGTGAGTATCGGCTGAATCAGCACCTCATCGTTGGCACACGCTTCGCCATAGGAGGCGAAGACCTGTTCCACTGCGCTTTCCAACCCCTCGGCATCGACGTTCGGGATGGAGCGAAAAGCCCCCGCCTGGGAGGCCTCTCCACGATCCTCGCGGCCACAGCTAGAGCGAACGATCCACGGCCCAGCGCCGATGCTTTTGACGACACCACTCAGACAAGCCTGTCGATCTGCCTGCCAGTCGGCCCATCTGAACGAATACAACGGTGCGACACGGGCCGCCTTGAGCACTCCCTGTAAAGCCGCCAGCGTGCCGGCTTTGGTTGAGAAACTCAGGCTCATCGCTGATTATCGCAGTTGGGCAATCCAGATATGCGTCGAGTAAGGAATCTGAATGCTCGACGTACCGAGGGTTTGCAGATAGTTTTCAATCGCCCCAACGACACCAGGGAATGATGCCCCAGCCTGCCGCGCCAGGGTGGCGTGCGAACGCCATGCCTCGACACATTCTTCGATGGTCTGCTCATGCATCACACGGGAGTCGAGATGGACAACCGGACCGAACAAGCCGCTTGCATCAATGACCTCGGTCTGGTCTTCGCGGCGGGTGCCGTAGCTATATCCTGGCACACGCTCTTTAATAATGGCTTCAATTTGTGCCTGAATCGGGTCTTCCAAATGGCGATGGTTCCACATGCACGCAAACCAGCCGCGCGGCTTGAGAATACGGGCGGTTTCCTTAAGGGCTTGCTGCCGATCACAGACGTTAAACGAACTTCCAAAAGTGACCATGTCAAACGCTTGAGCAGGTTGACCTGTCGCTTCGCCCGTCCCCTCGTGCCAGCGGACATTGGCAAGCTTCTCGGTACGCTTGATACCGTGGGCACGCATTGCGTCGTTGGGCTCAACCGCCACGATATCCAAACCACGTGCTGCCAGCATCAAAGTCAAATGCGCCACCCCGGCGCCGACGTCACAAACCTTGTCGCCCTTTTCTGCGCCGGCAATCGACAGCATTGCATCAATCGCGGCATCGGCATAATCTGGGCGCTTCAGGTAAGCATCCGCAAGCGCGGTGTAGTCCCATTCGGTTTTCATACAACTTTCCTTTCGTTCAATCGGTTCAACAAATCTTCTGCCAGAGTCGCCACTGACCGCCCCGGCTCAAACTCAGCTACCCAGTTGGCCGCTTCAGGTTCGTCGATTGGCAAATCCAGTCCGGCTACATGGGTCAGCTCGCCAGCATCGAAGCGCCGGTAGATTCCCTTGGGGTCGCGCCGCCGCAGCTCTTCGATCGGCACTTTCAGATACACCTCGAAATAACCGGGCAGGTTGTCCCGGTTCCAGGCATGGACTTCCTTGAACAGGGAAATGGTAGCAATCACCACCGTCAGGCCCTGAGCGGCCAGAATGCGGCACAGGTGGGCGTACTGCATGGCCAGTGCCAGGCGGCGCTCACGGCTATGGTTTTCAACACTAGGGACCGCCGCGCCAAAAATCTCTCTTAATTGGTCTCCATCCAGGAGAACAACCTGCTCCCCTCTTGTTCTCAGCCTCTCCGCCACCTCCACGGCAACCGTCGATTTCCCAGCGCCGGAGAGACCGGTGATCCAGATTACTCTCCCGGGAACAAATGTAGCTGCCATACAAGCTACTCACCGTTCCCGGCTGGCCGCGTCGGATGCCTCCTGGCGAACAAAGACGCACAGCAGACTGTCGCCCAACCCCAGCGCATCAATGCCACGGTTGACTACCGCGATGAACAGCATGCCTATGCGTGTTGCCAGCCGAAGCGGTAACCGAGCGATGCGTCCTACCAAACCCGAGGCTATGCGAGCAGCGGCAGTAGCTTCCGGGGACCAGACTGGGCTAGGAACTCCCTGTTGGGCTGGCGCCGCGAGCACGCGCAACTGTAGTACCGTCCAAAGGTTTGGCGTGATAGTGCGCACACCGATCAAACACCAGCCTGTACGTCTACCCAGCGTCCGGAGACATGCGCGATTGAAGTGGTGCAAGTGGTAAGGGATATGCCAGTTGATCCAACGCTTGCGAAACAGGAAACGATAAATGGAGCCAGTATTGGGGACCGCGACAATGAGTCGGCCACCACGTTTTAACCGCGCAGCCAGCCTGCGGAGCAGCTCCGCAGGGTTCGGAATGTGCTCAAGGACCTGATTGAGGATAATCAAATCAAAGTTTACGCCAGGAAACGGGTCGTCGTATATCGATCCAATGTGGATCTGCAGGCCGTGATACGCCGCGATTGGCGCCACATTCGCGTCTGCTTCAACGCCGTACGCATCCGCGCCCATGGCACGGAGATCAAGAAGGGACTGACCGATTCCGCACCCATAATCAAGTACTGTCATGCCAGGTTTCGCGTAGTACTGACCCTGATTGTCCGTGCCCTGCCACCAACGTGACAGCCGAGCGACCCAGCCGTCTGGTGCACCCAACGGGACGGTTATCGAATCCGGTCCGATAAGGCGCCGCGGATAATACTTAGTATAGAGTGCAGGCAAATCTTTTTCGTCAAGTCTTGGAAACGTTTCGAATGCGCCGCAAGCCCCACATTTTGCCACTTGGAACGAGCCCGGATGGCCGTAGCGGTCATCAAACAGCGTTTCACCGCCACGTCCCACGGGCGCGCCACAGCAAGCGCAGGTGGTAGACGCATCGATACCACTCATCGCGGAATCCCGACGGAGCGTTTTAATGTCAGCGCAACAACATAGTGATCCGGCAGCAATACTGGCATGCCATCGTATTCATTTCGCATCCAACGTTCCAGTGCATTCTTCACACTGCCTACAGTCGGGGGATGGACGTATCCCCGAGAAGCGTGAACACGAGCGGTCTTCACCAGCCGGTATCCGGAGTAACGACGCCACCATCGCAACGACGGGAAGCGCACGTGCTCCGGGTACCTTATATACCACCAATTATTTTTTGCCATCCGGGCCATCAGCGAGTTGATATTACCGGTGAGCAATACGAGGACTCCGCCCACGGCTAGCCGCGGTGCAATTTGAGCCAAAAAACGTGGTATGTCGTACAGATGCTCAACCACGTCCATTGCACACACGACGTCAAACACAACCTCCTTCGGAAACGCATCGAGCGTCGGTTTGACAATGTGACCCTTTACTTCTGCAACCGATCTGGCTTTAGCAGAAGCTTCCACGCCAAAAGTGCGGCATCCCCTAGCCCTAACGTAATCGAGCATCGTTCCATCATTACACCCAAAATCGAGGACGTTCACATCTGAGTCAATCAGTCCGGAAACAAACTCCACGAGCTGTTCGGTTTTGTCTGTCTCAAAAGAATGCGCTTCCCAACGGCTAGTACTATCCCCTTGCTCATACAGCGCCACCGCCTGAAGGGGAGGGATTGCATTTTCAACATAGCCGGACAAACAGCGCTTGCATCGCCACAGTTCTGGGGTTCGGCGCAGTATTACCTCATGGGTGGCGAAGACGACCGGCTCGCGGTACTGAATCAAGCCCGCAGGAACGACACGCGGGCTACCGCAAAACGGGCAACCCCCAACACGGTAGCAGTTGTCAAGTACGATTTTGCCCATGAGCTCAGAGCTTCGTGTCACCAATGCGAAACAGTTGATTAACAGCTGCTCGCAACCGCGCCTTCTGAATAGCCCACCGGCTAGTCCGCCGGATACCTAAGAGCTCATACAGGCGTTCCAGTGTCACTACTGATTGCGTCCATCCTACAGAACATGCATACTCTGACAAGGTGTCCAGCAATACGTGCGTCTCGCTCTCGGACAGCCCGACTGCTTTGAGCAACGCCGGCTCAAGCTTAGAAATGAGCAAACGCAAACTCTCGTCATCACCGGCGGCTGCCTCTCTCAGCTGGCGCGTGAGCCGGATGGTCTTGAAATAGCGGAGACGTTTAAACTTCGAGGAACACAGCAGACTTACACCCTCGTTGGGGGCCTCGTAGCCCAAAACCCGTAGCACAGGAGCACACCGTCCCGTTATTTTTTCCATTGCCTCCCTCTCGGCGGCCAATTCGCGCCACTCGCCGACCCTGCCTGCCCGATTGATCACCTGTTTGCCCCCGCACTTCGCGAGGTACCGACGTTCTGCTTGAGCTGCCCTGTCGAATGACGAGGCATCGACAGCTTTGATAAGCTCCTTATCGGACCTTACCAGGCCGAGCCACTCTATGGCCTCTTTGAGAACCGCCACCGGCGCGGCCTTCGAATCTTCAAAGCGTATTAGTTTGCGATTGGGATGCGGCAGCCAGCACTCGTTAAACGCGCGCCAATGGTCGATTTTGTCCAGGAGAGTGAAAGCATCCGGAAAGAGAAGGTACTCATAAAACGGCACGCTAGCACCCTCCCGACGATAACGCGAGTACAATGCGTCTCGCGGGTCCCGCACAAAGTATACGACCCGGCACCGCCACAGTTCTTCCGTCGGCCATTCGTGCGACCATTGGACCTCAACCCCATCCTCGAACTTGAAGCAGTCCCGCTCCGAAAGCACGGGCAGCCACTGCTTGAGAATGTCTTCTCTAGGATCCAAAAACCACCCTCGTGGGGTGTTAATCCACATTGTCTGCCCCCGTGGGCCTACCCGGTACGTCTTAATGCCGAGGAATAACAGACAATTGATTAGCCAAGTTGCACCAGATGGCTCACGAGGGGAGATCAAAAGAACACGCTCAGCCAACGCAATTATCCCTTTGTGCCCACTCCGCCGCCGAGAGAGCCCAGCGCGCCTTTTGGTTCACCGCACCCCACCGCGTGTCATACGGCTCCCCGTTAAGGAAACAAGGCAGTACCTCAAACCGCTGAATATTGTCGATCCATTCGAGAAAGTTTAGATGCCTATCAAACGCCCCTGCCGCAATCGAATAGTTGCCGGGCATCAACCCCAAATCGACCGTTTCGTACGTCAACACATACTGCCCTTCCCTTATCTGCACTAGTTCGATGTCACGTTGATGAGAGCTCAATAGCGGCCGGCCAGTTTCATCAAAAATGATGAGCCAAAACGAAACGGCACCGGCGAATTTAGATACCAATTTGATCTCCAACCGAATATTTTCACCTATCAGAAAAGAAGTCCGTGGAACCATGTCCACACCTCCAATCAACGCCTCCACGAACACGATCCTTCCGTCGCCCCTGTTGCGCATATCAGGGGTCACTTGGATTATCAAGGATCTATCATGGAACCGCCCATAGGCGGCAATCACCTGCTGCGTTTCGCCAAACAGTTCGACGCGCCCCCCGCTCATTAACATGCACCGAGTACACAACGCACTGATCACGCCCATGTTGTGGCTCACCAGCAAGACGGTTCTGCCTTGTCCACTAACCTCCTCCATCTTACCCAGGCATTTTTTTTGGAACTGCGAATCTCCAACTGCCAGAACCTCGTCCACGATGAGCACGGATGGCTCGAGGTGGGCTGCAACAGAGAACGCCAATCGCATATACATTCCAGTAGAATAGTGTTTGACTGGCATATCCAGGAAACGCTCGACCTCCGCAAAAGACACAATCTCGTCAAACTTGCGTGCGATTTCTCTTTTCGGCATACCCAGGATGGCGCCATTCAAAAACACATTCTCCCGACCCGTCAATTCAGGATGGAAACCTGTGCCAACCTCGAGCAAGCTGCCTACCCGCCCTTTTATCGTGATCGTTCCAACGTCTGGCTTGGTAATTCTGGAAAGTATCTTTAAAAGCGTAGACTTTCCTGCCCCGTTTCTGCCAATTATTCCGATAACCTCACCACGATAGATGTCAAAATCCACCTCTCGCAGAGCCCAGAATTCTCCAACATCGTTAACGTCCGTTTTTCCTGCTAGGCGCGAAATCAGCTTTGCGGTAGCGGACGCTACTGTATCTCTCAACGAGTAATACCTTGGCCTTTCGTGAGCGAGCGCGTATTTTTTCCCCACGTTTCTTGCGGAAATAACAATATCCCGACTCATCTTGTGGGCCTTACTTGCTTCCTACAATACGTCCGCTAGCTGGTCTTCCACGGACCGGAAATAACGAAGACTTAGAATTGCAAATACGGTTACCAAAGCCACATTAATCAAAACCCTCTGACCCGAAATACTCCCGACCCCCAATAAAGCCCAACGAAAACCATCGACCATTAGGGCCATTGGGTTCAACACGTAAACCCACCATAGCCAATCAGGCACAAGAGCAGAGGAATAAAGAACAGGCGTGAGAAAAAGCATCAATTGCAAACCAAATGGAATGACATAGCGAAAATCGCGAAATTTTGCGTTTAGCGCAGAGAGACCGATAGAAACTGCCAAGGCGGTCAAAAGGGTCCCAGCGAGCCAAAGTGGCAAAGCGATCATCCGAAGGGACGGCACGCCCCCGGCAACAAAAAAGATAGATAACAGCAGGGCTAAATGAATGAGGGCATCTAGTAGGCAGGACAACGAAGCCGCCAGGGGCACAATTAAGCGGGGGAAGTACACCTTCGAGATAATCCGCGCGTCGGAGACCAGGCTGTTGGATACTTGATTAACAACAGAAGCAAACAGCAGCCAGGGAACAAGTCCGGCTAGAGCGAATTGGTGGTATGGAACGCCCTCAGAAGGCACCTTTACCACCCTACCGAACACAAACGTAAACACTAGCATTAGTGCCATTGGCTGCAAAGCCACCCATCCGAGACCAATCACCGTCTGCTTATAACGGACCTTTATATCGCGCCACGCGAGGAAAAGAAACAGCTCCCTAAACTCCCAAATCTCGCTCAACCACCACAATCCATATCGATTGTGCGGATTAATTGTTATGGTTCTGTCTTGATTCACCTCCTGCGTTAGCATGGGTACCTCTTTATGACGTCGACAACAGCGGAAACCTGTTCTGGCCCCATACTAACGGATATAGGCAGACTCAACTCTGTCGCATGCAACTCTTCTGCGATTGGATAGCTCCCCGCAAGAATACCTTGCATAGCTTTTTGGCGATGAGGTGGAATCGGGTAATGGATTTCTGTTTTGATACCCTGCTCCAAGAGCCACGCACGCAACTCGTCCCGGCGCTCGTAGCGCACTGCAAAAATATGGAAGACATCAAACTCGTCCTCGCGGCGTCGCGGCATCTTGAGCCAGTCGGGGAGCGAGGCAAAGTAGATCTCCGCCAAAGCGCGCTTATGCCGGATCATTTGATCTAGGTGACGCAGCTTGACGCGCAGCAGCGCCGCCTGTATTTCGTCCAGACGCGAATTGATCCCGATGTACGTGTTCACGTATTTCTGCTTTGAGCCATAGTTGCGGGTGTGACGGATACGGTCGGCGAGGGCATCATCGTTTGTCACGATTGCGCCCGCATCGCCGATGGCGCCGAGGTTTTTCGTCGGATAAAAGCTAAAGCAGCCAGCGTCCCCGAAAGTGCCCGTCAGCTGGCCGGCGAGCCTTGCGCCGTGTGATTGCGCACAGTCTTCGATGATTTTTAACCCGTGCTCCCTTGCAAAGGCACAGATTGCATCCATGCGACAGCTTTTCCCAAAAAGGTGCGTCACACATATTGCGCGGGTATTAGGGGTTATCGCCTCTGGAAGCCTTCTTGGATCCATATTGAATGTATCAAGCTCCGGTTCCACCAAGACCGGGCGATGACCTGCACGCACAATGGCGAGGATCGTTGCAATATAAGTGTTCGATGCCACCAGAACGTCGCTGTTTTTTGGCAAATCCAATCCCTCTAGAGCCAGAAACAGGGCATCCAGCCCATTACCCACGCCAATGCAATGTTTTGCGCCAACGTAGCGCGCAAACTCCCTTTCGAAGGCTTGCACCTCTTCCCCGAGCACGTACCACCCACTTCGGATGACACGCGAGGCGGCTTCTTCCAGCTCTGCCATGAAGGCACTGTTTGAGCGTGCAAGATTCTCGTAGTCAATCATAACTCGCTCGTTCATACGGAGTGTCAATGTAATCTGTCCGGTCGTAAGGGTGCGACGCCAGTACCAGCAACACGGCATTTTCTCCGAAGGTCATGGTGTGCCAGACTTTCGGCTCCACCAGAAGACACTGGCTTGGTTCAGAGAGAACAACGGTTTCTTCCGTGACGCCATCGTTCAAGTAGAGGGATACCGAACCGTTGATAGCGATCAGCGCTTGCCTCGTTACTTTGTGTCGATGCCCCCCTCGTGTTTGACCATTCGCCCCATAGATCCAGTAGATGCGAGCAATCTCAAAGGGCAGCGCGCGCTCCAGAACTGTTAGGGAACCACGGGAATCATTAAAGGTAGGCAAGGTGATGATTGGAAAATGTGACATGTTTGCGTTACTGAGGTAGCAAAATTCTCTCTAGTCGTTGGCAAAGAAGTTCGCGTAGGCAAAACGCACACCCTCTTCAAACCCCAGTCTAGCTCCCCACCCCAACGCCCTCATTCGCGACACGTCGAGCAGCTTCCTCGGAGTTCCGTCGGGTTTGCTGGGGTCGAAGGTGATTTTGCCTTCGTAGCCCACTACTCGGGCGATGGTTTCGGCGAGCTCGCGGATGGTGAGGTCTTCGCCCGTGCCGATATTGATGAGGGGGGGGCCTGAGGGTGTGGGGTTGAGGACTGAGTCGAATTTTTCATCCGGCAGGCTCATGAGGAAGACACACGCATCGGCCATGTCGTCGCTGTAGAGGAATTCCCGGCGTGGGGTGCCGGTGCCCCAGAGGCGGACGCAGGGTTCAATGCGCCCATTGCACACGTCCAGGAGTTCGCGTTTGAGTTCCGCCGGGATGGGGCCGTGGCGGGCCTCGTCGGCTTCGATCGCCGCCCAGTTGCGCTCGGCGGCGAGTTTGGCCAGGTGGAACTTGCGGATCATGGCCGGGATGACGTGGGAGGTTTCCAGGTCGTAGTTGTCGCCTGGGCCGTAGAGGTTGGTGGGCATAACGGCAAGAAACTGCGTGCCGTATTGCCGGTTGTAGGCCCAGCACATCTCAATCCCGGCGATTTTGGCCACGGCGTAGGGGCGGTTGGTGGGCTCCAGGGGGCCGGTGAGCAGATATTCCTCTTTGATGGGTTGCGGACAGTCGCGCGGATAGATGCAGGAGGACCCTAGGAACAAGAGCCGTTTGACGCCGGTGCGCCACGCCTCGTGGATGACGTGGGTCTGGATGGCGAGGTTGTCGCGGATGAATTCGGCGGGATAGGTGTTGTTGGCCAGTATCCCGCCCACTTTGGCGGCAGCGAGGAAGACGTATTCCGGTTGCTCCCGCTCGAAGAATGCCCGCACGGCGGCCTGGTCGGTGAGGTCGAGCTCGGCATGGGTGCGGGTGATGAGGTGGGTGTAGCCCCCTGCTTGCAGCCGGCGCATGAGGGCGGAGCCGACGAGGCCACGATGCCCAGCGACGTAGATTCTGGCATCGCGGTCCATGAATTCAGCCTTGTCGATCGTTGACTTCATAACCGTGGCGCTTGACCAGCTCATCCCGCTCGGCTTCCTTCAAGTCTTCGCGCACCATCTCGGCCACCAGTTCGGCAAAGGTGACTTTCGGCGTCCATCCTAGCTTGGCCTTGGCCTTGCTCGCATCACCGAGCAGGGTTTCCACCTCGGTGGGACGGAAGTAGCGGGGATCGACACGCACGATGGCCCGATCGCCCCAATAGCCCACTTCATCGACGCCTTCCCCTTCCCAGCGGATCGTCATGCCCAACTCGGCGGCCGCGGCGTTGACGAAGTCGCGCACGGAGTGCTGTTCCCCTGTGGCGATGACGAAGTCTTCCGGTTCGGGCTGTTGCAGCATGAGCCACATGGCTTCCACGTAATCGCGGGCGTGGCCCCAGTCGCGGCGGGCCGAGAGATTACCGAGATACAGGCATTTCTGTAGGCCAAGCTTGATGCGTGCGAGCGCCCGGGTGATCTTGCGGGTGACGAAGGTCTCGCCCCGGATGGGGGATTCGTGGTTGAAGAGGATGCCGTTGCAGGCATAGATGCCGTAGGCCTCGCGGTAGTTGACGGTGATCCAGTAGCCGTAGAGCTTGGCGACGGCATAGGGGCTTCTGGGGTAGAAGGGGGTGGTCTCCTTCTGCGGGATTTCCTGTACCAGGCCGTAGAGTTCGCTGGTCGATGCCTGATAAAAACGGGTGGTTTGGGTGAGCCCCAGGATGCGAATGGCTTCGAGGATGCGCAGCACGCCCAGGGCGTCGGAATTGGCGGTGTATTCGGGTTCTTCGAAGCTGACGGCCACGTGGCTCTGGGCGGCGAGGTTGTAAATTTCATCGGGCCGCACTTTTTCGATGATGTGGATCAGGCTTGAAGAATCCGTCATGTCGCCGTGGTGCAGGAAGAAGCGTGTTTCGCCTTCATGCACGTCGCGAAACAGATGGTCGATGCGGTCGGTGTTGAAAAGCGAAGTGCGGCGCTTGATGCCGTGCACCTCGTAGCCTTTGGCAAGCAGAAATTCGGCAAGATAGGCGCCGTCCTGGCCGGTGATGCCGGTGATGAGGGCTTTTTTGCTCATGGGATGTCCTTCGGGGTGACGGCATCGCCCAGCAGGGCAATGGCAGCGGCGGTGAGCCGTGGGACACATTCGTGCGCCGCCAGCCGAGCCGCGGCACGGGGATCGGCGATCACAGCCGGACTCCTTCCCACCTTGCCACGTCGTGAATCGGCAGACGCATGAGATTGGGGGCGGCAAGCACCACGTCCACCTTGCGATCGTCCAGGACCCGGCTCACCCTTCCCGCGATGCGCGCGGCAAGCCATGCGGGATTGTCCACCGGCACAGGCAGCTCCACCAGGAGGTCCACATCGCCGCCCCGCGCAGCATCGTCCACGCGGGAGCCGAAAAGGTAGACGACCGCGTCTGCCCCCGCCTGCTCGCGCACGACCGCACGGATGGCTTCCACCTGCGCTGCGCTCAGGCGCATGATTCCGGCCTCTCCCGCCCAAGCCGGGCGGCCTCCTCGCGCAGGGTGGCGATCTCCTGCTCCAGGGCCTCGGCTTCGGCGAGCTTGATCCTCAGGTATTCCACCGTCAGCCGCGTTTTCTCCGCCACCCCCTTGGGCGTGAGCACATAGAGATAGGCGAGCTTGTTTTCGCTGTTGCGGAAATTGCGCGCCTTGACCAGGCCCTTGTCCATAAGGGCACGCAGACAATAATTCACCTTGCCCAGGCTCACCCCCAGCTCCCGGGCAATCGCCCGCTGGGAGGCTTCCGGGTTGGCCTCCAGGAGCTTGAGCAGCCGGTAGCGGGTCGCGGTATCCAGCACGGTGCGTTCATTCATTGAACGCTGGATTTGACCATACCACCGGCAGGGTGTCAACGCGATGGCTGGGTGGCCCCCGGCTCAGAACACCCGTTCCTCGAGGAGGCTGCGTAGGTATTGGCCGTAGCGGCTTTTGCCGAGGGCATCGGCCAGGCGCAGGAGCTGTTCGCCGTCGATGTAGCCCATGCGCCAGGCGATCTCCTCCGGGCAGGCGATTTTCAGGCCCTGGCGGCGTTCGATGGTTTCGATGAAGCGGGCGGCTTCCAGCAGGGTTTCGTGGGTGCCGGTGTCGAGCCAGGCCATGCCGCGCCCCATGATGCAGACTTCCAGCTCGCCCCGCTCGAGATAGGCGCGGTTGACGTCGGTGATCTCCAGCTCGCCCCGCGGGGAGGGCTTGAGGGCGCGGGCGATTTCGATCACCTGGTTGTCGTAGAAGTAAAGCCCGGTAACGGCGTAGCGGGAGCGGGGTTTGGCGGGTTTTTCCTCGATGGAGATCACCCGCCGGTCGGGGCCGAATTCCACCACGCCGTAGCGTTCCGGGTCCTGCACGGGATAGGCGAAGACGGTGGCGCCGCTTTGCTTGGCCGCCGCGCGCTTGAGGTCCTGCGCGAGCTCATGGCCGTAGAAGATGTTATCCCCCAGCACGAGCGCGCAGCCGCCGCAGCCGATGAAGGTGGCACCGATGAGAAAGGCCTGGGCGATGCCTTCCGGACGCGGCTGCACCGCATAGGAAAAGGAAAGCCCCCACTGGCTGCCATCGCCCAGAAGCTGGGTAAACCGCGGGGTATCCTGGGGGGTGGAGATGACGAGAATGTCCCGGATGCCCGCCAGCATCAGCGTGCTCAAGGGGTAATAGACCAACGGCTTGTCATACACCGGCAAAAGCTGCTTGGACACCGCCAGGGTCACGGGATGCAGCCGCGTGCCGGCTCCGCCGGCAAGGAGAATGCCTTTCATGATCGCGCGCGTTCTGGAAACCAAGGCACGATATTAACCCGACTGCGCGGGGAGGGGCAGGGTGTTGGCCGACCGACCACGAAAAAAACAAGGCAAAGCAAGAGGCCAAGGCTGCCGGTCCCCTTTACGGTCTTGGTTCGCCTGAACCCGGCCTGGGGGGGGCCCAGCCTGTTCGCCATAGTGGGTCCGCTGCAGGCTGCACCGTCATGACCGCTTTGCCGGTGGCAGCGCGCCGACTCGGTCCGGTTCGCCCGGCCATACCCCGACGAGGGAGGCGTGAGAGCCATGCCGCTTCGCCCTTTCCCCAAGGGCTTTGCGAGAGGCTGCAGACATTCGGCGGATGGCTCCCAAACCGCTCTGAATCGTTGTTTACCGCGACCGACGCCACCCGGTCTGGGGCGCTTGTTTCGCGTCGCGAAAAGATGTGCGGGTCGTCAACGCAACGCGGGTTGCATATACTCTTGGCATTCTCAGCTCAAAGGCCTGCCTGCACCGCATGGGCGGCGTTCCTCGCCCAGTTTATATGAGAATCCTCCTCGTCACCCCTGCTTCGCCTTTCACGCCACGCTCCGGTGCGGAGCAGCGGACGGCTCTGCTCCGCGACGCCCTGGCGGAAAAGGGTGAGGTCAAGGGTGAGGTCGATGTACTGCTGCTCGAGCCGGGTGATGAAACCCGTGTCGCAAGCTCCCCGGATCCCCGCATTCTTGCCCAGGCATGCTGGCGAAATCTGCCGTTGGGAATCGCAAAATATCGCCCGGACGAGACTCTGACACGGCAAGTCAACGAAATCGCTCCACTCGTGGACTACGATCTGATCGTCGGCCGCTACCTCAATCCCATCTGCAAGCTCAGACTGCCACGCGGCGTGAAGACCCTCGTGGACCTCGACGATTGGGGCTATCGCTATGGCGGGGATGCCTGGTGGACGCCCAAGGGTGCCGTCGCGCGGGCGAAATCGGCATATGCCAGGGCGCTGGCCCGAGCCCAGCTCCGCCGCTTCGATGCATTCTTCTTCACCTCCCAGCGCGACCGCGTGAAGGAACCGGGCGTGGAGGGCAAGGTTCTTCCCAACGTCCCGTTCGCTCCGCCGGCAGCACCGCTGCCCCCAACGGACAGCAAAAACATCCTTTTCGTCGGCGCGCTTTGGTATGGCCCGAACCGGCACGGCATCGCGTGGTTCCTGAAACACTGCTGGCCTCGCATCCGTGCCCACGTACCGGAAGCCACGCTGACTCTGGTCGGCGCAGCCCCGGAGAAGCTGCGCGCCGACTGGGAACAACTTCCGGGTGTGAAGGCACCCGGATTCGTGGAGGATCTCAGCGCAGCCTACCGGAACGCTGCGTTCACCATCGCGCCCATTCATTACGGAGGGGGGACGAACATCAAGATACTGGAGTCGCTCGCCTACGGAAGGGCGTGTGTGGCAACACCCCACGCCTCAGAGGCATTCGCGCAGGACCTCGTGAAAACCGGCGCCCTTCTCGTGGCCCCCGACGACGGCGCATTCAGCGACGCCTGCATCCAAGGGTTGCGGACGGCTGGCGTTGGGCGTCAGGCCCTTCAAGATGCCCACGAGATGACGGCGAGACTCTACTCGCCGGAAGCCTTCCGGGCTACGGTTCACCGCCTGACCGGGCGTCTGTTGGGCGGGTCGTCGTTTTCCTTCTCCAATTCCACCGTTCAGGAGAGCAGACCATGAAGTTGTTCCGGGATGCTTTCATCCTCTTCCGTAACCGGCTGGAGGTCAGTGGGCCGCTGCGGCGACGGCAGCGGCGGCCCAATAACCCATCGCCCCGAGGCACGTCGCCACGCCGCTATCTGATTGTTCCCGGCGACCCCTATGCGCCCTCCGGCTCCCTGGGCGACGTTGCCATGCTCTGCGCCTTCATCGGGTCGATTCGTGGCTGCGTACCTGTCAGGTTCGGGACTCTGAGCAATGTTTGGATCGCGGCCTGGCAGAAAGACTCGCTTGGGCAATCGCCCGGCGGGACGACGCCCGCAGGCGGATCAAGGCGCGCCTTCCCCACGTGATGGCGCTTGCACGGAAAAACCTCTCGCCCTGCAACGGGGTGCCGGTTAATGATGCGGGCTCGGTAGCACGTGATCATGGGCCCGGAGGAGAAGGCGATGGATGACGGGACAACAACGGCTCACGACCCCCGCCGGCACGAGAGCGTCTGCCCGCTGTGCAACGCCACAGTTAGGGTTCTCTTCCAGCATGAAGTGTTGCAGAAGCACCTGGCGGCGTTCTTTCATTGCCCGCCCTGTGACTACGTTTTCGCTGCCGATCCATTCTGGCTTGCGGAGGCCTACCGGGACGCAGCCCTGGTGGCAGTTGACACGGACGTGGCCGTGCGCAACATCTTCACTGCCCTGCGGCTAGCCGCGCTGTACTACTTCGCCCTGCCCGGAGCGGCCCGGGGCGCCTGCCTGGATGCAGCCGGAGGTTATGGTTTGCTGACCCGCCTTTTGCGGGACCTCGGTTTCGATTGTTACTGGAGCGACCCCTACGCGCCCAATCTGTTCGCGCGTGGCTTCGAGTACGGAATCGAACACCAGCGGTGCACGGTCGTGAGCGCGGTGGAGGTGCTGGAACACACCCCCAATCCCCTTCAGTTCGTTCGCGACACGCTGGCTGCAAGCAGCGCCTCCTACATGGTTTTCACCACCGAGGTCTTTCCGGACGGACACCCACCTGCGCCCGGCGCGTGGGGATACTACTCCCGCGGATTCAAGTTTGAAGTGCAATTTTGATTAACGGGTAGGTGGGTCAGAATGTGCGAGCATTTTGCCCCATCAA
>JAIMAL010000027.1 GCA_023511995.1 Burkholderiales bacterium | reverse complement strand
AAAACTCCCCTGACAGGCTGTCGATGCGCTCCACCGCAAGCTCGAGCCGCGCCGCGGTGATGAAGCCACCGGGCTGGTCCGCTTGAGCGCCGCGACGACCGCCTTGGCATCCGTCGCTGTTACGTAACGCAGACTGGCACGCACCAGATGCACGATGCACAGCTGCGTGAGCGTCTTCGGATACACCGCCGCCACCGCCTCGGGCAAGCTCTTCAATCCATCCGTGCAGGCGATGTAGCTATCCTGCACCCCCGCTGTTTCAACTCTGCCAGCACCGACAGCCAGAACTTGCCCTTTCGTTCTCGGCCAGCCACAGACCCAGCACCTCTTTCTCGCCCGCTTGATTGACGCCCAGCACGATATGCACGGATTTGTTCACGACCTACTTGCCGTGATGCACCTTGATCACGATGCCGTCGAGCCAGACGATGGGGTAGATTGGGTCCAGCGGGGGGTTCTGCCAGGCGGCACCTCATCGAGCACGCCATCGGTGATCTGCGAGATGACGGCATGATAAATCTCGATGCCGTACAGTTCACGCATCAGCTGCCCGATGTCGCGCATGGTGTTGCCGCGGGCGTACAACGCGAGAATCTTGTCTTCCAGCCGGCCATACGAATCTGGGGCTTGTTGACGAGCTGCGGCTCGAAGCTGCCTTCGCAGTCACGCGGGGTATGGATTTCGAGTTCGCCGAAGTCGCCCTTGACGGTCTTGGCGAGCTTGACGTTGCGACGGTTGCCGCCGAACGCCTGGTCCGCCAGATACGCATCCATCTCGGCGTCAAGGCTGTCATTGATGACGCGCTGCAAAAGCGCGCTGTAAAGCGATCCAACATCTTCGGGGGTCTTGCAGTCCTTGAGCAGGGCGTCCGGTATCTCAGGTGTGTTTGCCATGTGTCTCTTCCTTTCAGCGGTGAACCGCCAGTTTGTCAAAAGGGATGACACAGTTCATTTTACAGACCGGCTTATGGGATACACCCTTTTTACCTCGCGATCAATCCTAATCGGCCCCAACGGGGCCCCGGTCAGCACACTGCGCGCCTGATGTCTGTCCCGACTGACGACCTCAAGACTACCATCAGGCAGCTTGCGGATTTCATCCTCGCCGAAGTCTACGCTACCGCTACTGCCCTCGCCTTTCGCGTAGACCATCTTTTTTCTCAAGATAAGTGCGCCAGAGTGACAACCGGTGCGGGGTGTATCGAGTCTTACTGTAATCTCCTGATAAACGACCCCCGCTTCATCCATCAAGACCGCCTGTAGCACATCTGGGTCGTGACGAATTTGTAAAATCGCGCGTTGTTCGAAGACGCGGTATATCGCGTAAAATTCGTCAGCTGTCCTCGTAGGCCCCGCGACGTTTCTCAAGACCTTCGCGCGCGCGACCGGCTCTTCGTCTGACGTGTCTGACAAACCCTTCTGTAAGCCGACCGTAAATACCTTATGCAACGTGCCCCGGTCCTTGTAGGTTCCACTCAAGTTGGGACAATCTTCTTTGGACAAACGTGGCGGGTCCCATTCAAGGTCTGCCATCCGCACCGGGCCAGAGGGGCATCCGCTCAGGCCGCATAAAGCGAAGAGAAGTACTCCCAAAGCGAAATGCCTCATCGCCTTCTTGGTCCTTGCATTCCACTTGTGATCGCACTCATGCTTCCCTGCGGTGTTATCGTTCCCAGCGCAAATGGGGTTGCGAACAAAACATTCACGTAATTCATCACGTTTCCAATGTGCCCGAGCAACGTTCCCTCAACCCCTGTTTTGATATTGCCCACGCCGTCATACCAGATGAAGCTATTGAGCATGTCATGTGGGCCGGCATACGCTTCGGCTATGCGATCCCAGGCACTGCCTGGCGTGTAGTCGAAAAAGGCGAACCGGCCCAAAGCGCCTTGCCAACCGCCCATTGGGCTTCGCCACTCGGGATGGGTGGCAAGCAGACCAGGTAGCTCAATCGGGAGGCCTTTGCGGTCCGTAGGCATCAGCTTGACATACCCCTTGTCATCGAATATCCACGCTCCGGTGGCGGGGTCAGTCTCGCATCTTTGGCCATCACATAACAGATCCAAGTTCACGCGGCCCCCGGCCAGCTTGAACCGGTCTCCGTTGACCCCGACGCTCGTTCCGGATTTATTGTCAAGACAATTGCCTTGCGCATCGCAGATCCCCGCAAATTTCTTCGAATCCTCGATCATGGCCCGACGCATCTCAGCCCCGGCCCAGGCCAGCGACGCGGTGACAAACGCCGACTTCGCCCCCTCGCCACACTGCCCCCCGTTCATGGCGGCACCCACACAGCTGGCGGCAGCCTCCGCAGCCAGACGGCTCAGTCCGTAGCTGTTGCCATAATAGCCGCTCAACGCCCCTGATATGGCCCCACTCAGCCCGGACCTCAGCACGTTGCCCGCATCGAGCCTCCCGGTCGCCAGCACCTGCGCGGTCGCGTTCCCCGCCATCGCCGCCGCCGCTCCCGCGCCCGCTGCCGCAGCGACTTCCAGCGTGCCAATGCTCGCCCCGGCAAACAGGCTGGATTCGGCCATGGTCCAGAACAGCGCTTCCGAGGCGGCGCCATAGGTGATGACACTCGCGGCGAGGGCCACCGCCATCACCGCGATCTGCTCCAAGCCACTCTGCTTTCGGGTCTGCACCCATTCGGTCTGGAGATGGTCGCGGTTTGGCTGGAAGTGGAAGCCTTCCCCGAGTCTTTCGGCAAGCACCCCGGAGCGCTCCTCGCCGTCTTCGTAAAACTCCCCTGACAGGCTGTCGATGCGCTCCACCGCAAGCTCGAGCCGCGCCGCGGTGATGAAGCCACCGGGCTGGACGGTATCTCCGGTGATGCGCCAGTAGCCGCCTTCCCCATAGCGGCGGATCTCGCCCACGGAGGCCGAGCGCTTTTCATTGGCAAGCCGCTTGGCCTCGATGCTCACCGCTTCGGCCGCCATCACGCCGGTGTTGCGCACTTCCCGCCCCTGCCAGAGGAGGCGGCCGCCCTCGATACTCCCCCACGCCCAGTGGGCCAGCGTCTGCCGCCCCACTTCCGGCAGATACAGCCGCGGCACCAGGGCGGTGGAGGGGTTTCCGTCCGGGCCGGGGACGGTCTCTTCCACATACCACAGGATCGGTTCGGCAAGCCGCGCCCGCTGCGCTTCACTCAGGGCCACGCCCAAGGCCAGACCCTCGGCCTTGGCAAAGGCCTGTCCTTGGGCGAGCAGCCGCTCCCGCAAGAGGGTGTGCCCACCCCAGCCGTAGTCGGCCGCCACCTGCATGAGCCAGCGGTTTTCCAGGAGGGGATCGAGCCAGTAGGGATGCGCCGTCTCTTCCGACGGCATAAGCAGCGCAAGCCGCGCGCCGCTGGCGAAGAGGTAGTGGGGATCCGGGCTCGCCACCGCCCCCACCGGGGGCGCCAGGGGGCGGATCTCGGGGGGCGGGGTGAGGGCCGCCGGGGTCTGGTAGCGGTAGTCGGTCAGGCCGTTGGTGAGGCTGTCTCCCCCCAGGTAGAGGCTTTGCGCCCTGAGCACGCCGCTGTTGGTCTGGGTGGTGGCGTGGATAAAGAGCTCGCCCGCGCTTTCCACCACGGCCGGGGTGCCGCCACTGACGGTAAGCCCCCAGTCGTCGTGGTCCTTGTAGCCCCGCAGCCAGCCCCGCCATTCCCGCCAGTGGCCATGCCAGGTGGTGGTGAGGGTGCGCGCGACGTTGTCGAAGGTGTCGGCTTGGATGTCGATGGCTACACCAGCGGTGATGAGGCTGGCATCATTGGTAAGCGCCCGGGCGCGCACACTCAGGTTGCGCGCCGCAGACAGGATGGCCGCCGGGGTGGATTCGATCTGCTGCCAGCTTTCGCAGTAGCCGTGGTCGGAGCGGCAGTTGACGGAGCCCGGAGGCTGGTAGTCACCCCAGTTGGTGTAGCGGCTGATCACGGGCCCGCGCTGGTTGCGCACCTCGTCGGCTTCGATGAGGAGGTCCTGCCCCGCTTCCAGCACGCCCGCGGTATTGGTGAGCTTCGCCGCGGTCACCCTGAGGTCGCGCCCGGCCAGCAGGGCACCGGCGTTGGCAAGCTCGCCTTCCAGGACGAGGTGCATGTCCCGCGGCGCGCTCAGGCTGCCGGCGGGCAACGCGAAGCTTCGCCCCTCAAGCCACAGGTCCCGCCCCGCAGCAAGACTGCCCCGGTCCCAGCGAAGGGTGTCGAAGCCAAGCCATACATCCCGCCCCGCCCCCAGGGTGCCCCCGGGGCTGCCGGCATCGAGGCTGAGACGAAGGTCCCGGCCAGCCTGGATGAGGCCACCGCTGTTGTCGGCATCGGCCAGGTTCAACTGCATGTCCTGCCCCGCCGACAGCAGCCCGCCAGGCTGGAGGAGGCCCGCCACCTCGCCCTCGAGGTTGCGCCGCGCGAGCATCGCCCCACCATTCCGGCAGGGCGCGGCACAGCGCCATTCCACGTCTGTCCCCACCAGCACGCCGTCATTGGTGAGGTGGCCTTGGATGAGGAGTCGGCCTGCCGCGTCCACCCGGCCATCGTTGGTCAGGGTATCGCTCAGCAGGGCAAGATCACCGCCAGCGGTGAGCGTGCCGCTGTTGCTGATCTGATCGGTGGCAGCAAGGCGAAGGGCCGCCGCGTGTGCAAAGGCGCCGCTGTTGCGGATCTCCCGCGCGGCAAGGGTGAGCCCCGCGCCGCCGGCCAGGGTGCCGGTGACCGCCGCGGCAAGATCGATGCTCCCGCCGGGCAGGACGATGTCCAGCCGCCCCGCGGCCTGGAGGGTGCCGCCGGTATTGTCGAGGGCGGCGGTGACCATACTTGCGTCGCCGCCGGCGAGCATGCGCCCGTTGCGGTTGTCGAGGACGGTGACGGTCACACTCAGGTCGCGCCCGCTCGCGAGCTGTTCGGCATTGCTCAGGGTGCCGCTCACGACGGCCACGTCGCGGCTGGCAGTGCCCTGGCGCAGGCGCACCTCCCCATCGGCGCGGATCACGAGATCGCCAGCCTGGGCGGCCAGGCGTGCATCGCTTCTGACCCCCATGCCGGCGGCGGTGGAGACGATGCGGATCTGCCCGGCGGTCAGGGCGCCGAGCACACTGGCGTCGATGGCGAACGCCGAGGCCGTCGGGTCGTCGGCCTGGATGGCCGCCCGGCTGTTGGCCGCGCCGTTGGCGCTCACGCTCAGGTCATCCGCGGCCACGGTCTGCCGGCCGGCCAGGAGATTCAAGGCGCCGGAGAGGGTGACCGGCGCATTGACGTTGAGCCCCTGCGCGATGAGGTCCAGCTGCGCCAGGGGCGAGGCCAGACCCTGGCCCTCGATCGCGATGGTGCCCCCGCGCACATCGAACACCACCGCCGCCCCCTGCTCGGGGGTCGTCAGTCTCCCCCCTGGCCGGTCGAGGAATTGCACCCGGCCGGTGGTGAGGCTCACCTGGGGGGTGTTGAGAAAGCCGCAGCCGTTGCAGGTGATGCCGTTGGGGTTGGCGATGATGAGCCGGGCCGGCTCACCAAACACCGCCAGCGGGCCATTCAAATGGCTGGGAATGGCACTGGTGACTTCGTTGACGATGAGGCTTGCCGCGCGGCCGTTGAAATGGGGATTGGCCGCGATCTGCCCACCCAGCTGCGAGGCCCCGGCGCGGGTGCTGTTGTTGAGAATGAGGCCGACGGGATCGACATCGAAGCGCTGGTAGCGGTTGTGGGAAATCCCCGCCGCGTTGGGCGCGGCGATGTTGACCAGGGGCAGGCCGGATTGGGTGGCGGTCACCTGAGGGCGATTGCCCGCCGGCGCACCGGCATCCGCCACCGGGCCGGCATAGGCATTGCGCAGGGTGATCAGCGGCAAGACCGCCAGCCAGACGGACATCAGGCCGGCAATCAGGCGGCGCAGGCAAAAGCTAAAGGACATGAAGCCTGCGGCGAGGCGGGTTTCGCCGGAAGCTTCCTGCGGCGTGGGCAGAATCGACGGTGAGCTGCTGTGCATGGCGAATCCTCCCCGGGCGGCTTACTGGCGCATCTCGATCTTCGCGTTCTTGATCAGGCGCACCACCAGCTCGGCCGTGGCCTGTTCCAGGGCGCGCCGCTCCAGCATGGCGCGCAGCGGGACGCTGGCCTTGGCGTAGTCGGGCACCTGGGTGGGGCGCACCTCGTCGAGCTTGATGAGGTAGTAGCGGCCGTTGAAGGCGATGGGCCGCTCGGTCACCTGGCCGGCGCCGAGGGCGGCCAGCGCTTGCGCGATGGGCAACGGCAGGCCTTGGGTCTTGCCCTCCTGCACCGGGGTCGGGAAGGAGACCCAGTCGAGTTCGCCGCCCCGCTGCGCCGAGGGTGCGCTGCTGTGGGTCTGGGCGAGCTCGGCGAACCTGGCGGGCTCCGCTTTCAGTTGGGCGGCGAGGGTGTCGGCAAGCGCCGCATCGGCGACTTCGATCAGGCGCGCCTTGTATTCCTGGCTGCCCAGGGAGGCGACGATGGCGTCGTACTGGGCGCGCACCTGCTCTTCGCTGACGGGCGCGGGCTTGATTTCCCGTTGCAGGTAGAGCTGGATCATGGCGTTGTCGCGCGCCTCCAGCACCTGCGGATCGTTGTGCAATTTCTGTTTCTCCGCCTGCTGCCGGAACAGCTCGCGGGCGATGAGCTGGTTCCTGATGGCGGCACGCAGGGCTTCGCTGTCGGCCGCGCCCATCGCCTTGGCCTGGGCCAGCGCGCGCTCGAAGCGGGCCTGGGAAATGGGCGTGCCGTTCACCCTGGCCACGACGGGTTCCTTGGTGCTGCTCTTGGCCTGGGTCGCGGGGGCGCACACGGCCAGAAGGATCAGCAGGACGAGGGATGAGGGGCGTTTCATGGCATGACCTCGATGGACGTCAGAATTGGGAATTGAGGCTCAGGTGCAGGCGGCTCTTCCGCTCCACCGAATCCGGCGCGGTGACAGGACGCGCGCCATTGGCTTCCAGGCTCAGGCCCTTCCAGGCGAGGCGCACGCCGACGCCGACGGCGCCCAGCGCCTTCCACTGTGGGTCGGCGATCAGCCGCACGCGGCCGTAGTCGTAGAAGACATAGGGCACGGCCGCCACCGTCCCGGCGGCGCCCGTTAAGTGGAGCTCGTGGCGCGTGTACGCGCCGCGGTCGCCGGCGAGGGCGCCTTCCTTGAACCCGCGCACCGTGGCGGCGCCGCCGATGAAGATTTGCTCGGAGCTTTGCAGGCCGCGCTGGGCACGCTGGCCGCTCAGGGTTCCCCGATAGGAGAGCGTGGGCGAGAGATTCAGGACGGCGGCCAGGTTGAAATCGAGTTTTTCGAATTGGGAATGGGGGGCGGTGGCCGGCAGTCCGTCAAGATCCACGTCCGCACCAAAGCGCTTGAGACCGCGCACGTAGCCAGCCTCGAGGCTGAGATCGGCCCCCGCCCAGCGCCGCAGCCGGCTTGCCGCCACACGCAGCACGCTCATGTCCTGGGGCGTGAGGGCGAGGCCGCCCACGTCCCGTTGGGCGCGCCGCAACGTGAGGCCGACGTCGAGGGCGGTCTTGGACACGGCGTCGCGGTGCACCACCCGGTTGAGGCCAAGGGTGTGGTTGGAGGAATCCCCCACGATGACGGTCACGCCCGGGATGGGCGTGCGGTAGTCGGAGAGCGTGTAGCTGTAGGACAGGGTGGAGTAACCCCAGGGGACCGACACCGACAGCAGCGAGGCCTTGCTGTCGCGGCTTTGCACGTGGGTGAGCGTCCAGGCATCGAACAGGCCAAAGGGGTTGTCCGCCTCCAGGCTCACCCGGCCGCGCGTGGTGCCGGTGCTGTCCTGGCCATAGTTGTCGGCACCGAGGGCGAGCCGCCAGGGTGTGCGCCCGGCGGTGCGGATGGCCACCACGCTGCCGCCGGGGGCATCGCCCGGGAGAATCTGCATCTCCGCCTGGCTCGATGGCAGGCGATTGATCTGATCGATGCCCTGCTCCAGGTCGGGCAGGCGCAGCCACTGCTGGGGACGGAAGGGCAGCGGCGCCCAGGCACCGCCCGTCACCGGCTTGCCGTCGAGTTGCACCGCTTCGATGCGCCCCGCCACAAGCGTGACCTCGAGCACCCCGCCCGCGAGGTTCTGCGGTCCGAGATAGGCGCGGCTGGTGACGTAACCCTTGTCGATCAACGCCGCGGTCAGGCGCCGCAACAGCAGATTGATGCGGTTCTCGCCCAGGCGCAGGCCGGTGAAGGGACGCAGGATGGCTTCCTGCTCGTCGGCATCGAGCAGGGGATCGCCCTTGAGCACGATGCGCTGGATAGCGAAGGCGGGTTCTGTCTCGGGAAGGACGGCCGGCTCGGCGCGCAGATCGAACTCGGGTGCAGCCTCGCGCTTGATGCTCGGGCGCGGCTGCTGCAGTTGTTCCTCGCGCTGACGCATGCGCTGCTCCTCCAGCAGGCGCTGCGCCTCGTCTTGCTGGGCGGCCGGCGCGCCCCCGCCCCACAGCAGACAGGCCAGCGCCAGCCAAAGGCCGGCGCGGCTTGGCCGCCATCGCGGCGCTGGCCTGGAACGGGGTGCGGGGTCTGTCACGGTGGCTGCTTGGTCTCGTTATACGCCCGGGGGCCGAGGAACCCGCCAGGCCATTGGAATATTAATGTTCCGTAATACTAGCCGGCGAATTATGCTTTCGGCATTTGCGTCTGTCAAGTCGTGCAAATATGCGTCATGGGTAAAGGTTGATACGGGGTGCGCTGTAGGCGGCCAGTCGCAACGCCTCCTTCTTCTGTTCTGACAGCAGCATCATGTTCAAGTAGCGGCTATCCTCCAGCCAGGCCTCGTGGGTTTCGACGCACGGGGCACGGATCAGCCGCAGTCAGGCATCCGCATTGGGGAAGATGCGCATGACCCGGGTGGGCGCTTGATCTCCTTGTTGAGCCGCTCGAGCATGTTCGTGCTCTTCATGTGCTTGTGGTGGGCCCACGGGGCCGGTAGAAGGTCGCCTTGCCGATGTTCATCTCGACCCAATCGACCCGCTTCGGATACTTGCCCTGCCATTGACTGACCCACGCCGCCAGCTCGCGCTGGGCCTCCTAGATGTCGCGCCGGTCGTCAATCCAGCGCAACGCCTGCAGGCAATCATCGTCCGCCTTGCGCAGCAGGGAGTCCAGCGCATTGCACAGGAAATGCACATCGCAGCGCATCATCAGGTCGCGGCGCCACCGCTTCCAACGCCAACAGTCTGGTCTTATGCTTCTTCCTCGCCGTCATGGTCGCCATCCTTTCAGGGTTCAAGATCGATTTCGTTAATCAACCTTTACCATGCCCACCCGCCCGCTTCCTACTGCTGGCGGTTTTGCACACAATTCGGCACACTACCCAGCACTCCGCGCTTATGGCTTATGGGAAGAATCCCCTTCCTCCTTTTGGCCCTCTTCCTGCCCCTCGCGCTTTGGGCGGCGGACCATCCCGTTGTGGCGCGGCTCCTCGCCGCGGAGCGGGCCCCAGCGGGGGTGGTGTTCGAAATCGTCACGGCGGATTCCCACGCCTTGGCCTGGGCGGTGCCCTGGGTGGCGGAGCAGGCGCGCCGGCTCCGGGGGCGCTTTCCGGGGCTCCCTATCGCGGTGGTGAGCCATGGCCGGGAGATGTTCGCCCTCACCGGCGAGCAGCGGACGGCGCAGCCGGAACTTCACGCGGGGGTGCAAAAGCTGGTGCAGGAGGAAGGCATCGCCCTCCATGTCTGCGAGACCCACGCCGGCTGGCGCGGCGTGGCGGCGGAGGCCTTTCCCGAATACGTGAACGTTTCCGCCGCAGGACCCGTGCAGGTGCAGGATTACCTGGCGCTGGGCTACGTGCTGGTGAAAATCACCGCCCGCGACCGCGGGCTCGCGCCTGCCGATGGGTTAAAATAACGATTTCAGCCCTGCCGGCAAAGCGCCCGTGGCCGCGCACCGGCCACACGCCGGCCCCGCGGGGATGGTGCCCTGAAGCGGGTTGCGGCCCCACCGACCAGAGCAGCGAACCCACGACCGACGGACTGACATGACCCTTTCCCCTCTCACTGCGCTTTCGCCCCTCGATGGCCGCTACGCCGCCGCCATGGCGCCGCTGCGACCCCTGTTCTCCGAATTCGGTCTGATGCGGCACCGGGTGCGGGTGGAAATCGAGTGGCTCAAGGCGCTTGCCGCAGAACCGGCGATTGCCGAGGTGCCCGCCTTCTCCGCGGCCACCCTCGCCCGATTGGATGCCCTGGTGGAGGGCTTCAGCGAAGCGGACGCTCAGGCCATCAAGGATATCGAGGCGGTCACCAATCACGACGTCAAGGCCATCGAATATTTTCTGAAGCAGCGCCTCGCCGACAATCCGGAGGTGATGCGGGCGGCCGAGTTCATTCATTTCGCCTGCACCTCGGAAGACATCAACAACCTCTCCCACGCGCTGATGTTGAAGGCGGGGCGTGACGAGGTTCTGCTGCCGGCCCTCGACCGGCTGCTTGAGCGGCTCACCGAACTTGCCCACGCGTGGGCGGCGCTGCCCATGCTCGCCCACACCCACGGTCAGCCCGCCTCGCCCACCACGGTGGGCAAGGAGTTCGCCAATGTGGTTCATCGTCTGCGCCGCGCCCGGGAAGGCGTGGCTTCAGTTGCCCTGCTGGGCAAGATGAATGGCGCCGTGGGCAATTACAACGCGCATCTCGCCGCTTATCCGGATTTCGACTGGGAAAGTTTCGCCCGCCGTTTCGTGGAAGGGCTGGGGCTCGCCTTCAATCCCTATACCATCCAGATCGAGCCCCACGATTACATGGCGGAACTGTTCGATGCGCTGGCGCGGGTGAACACCATCCTCATCGATCTCGACCGCGACGTGTGGGGCTATATCGCCCTGGGCTATTTCAAGCAGAAGGTGAAGGCCGGCGAGGTGGGCTCCAGCACCATGCCGCACAAGGTCAACCCCATCGACTTCGAAAACTCGGAGGGCAATCTGGGCCTGGCCAATGCGCTGCTGCGGCATCTGGCGGAAAAGCTTCCCATCTCCCGCTGGCAGCGGGACCTCAGCGACTCGACGGTGCTGCGCAACATGGGCGTTGCCCTGGGTTACACACTGCTGGGCTTACAGTCCTGCCTGCGGGGTCTTGCTAAGCTGGAGGCCAACGAAGAGCGCCTGGCAGCGGACCTCGATGCCAACTGGGAGGTACTGGCGGAGGCCATCCAGACAGTCATGCGCCGTTATGGGCTGCCCAATCCCTACGAACAGCTCAAGGCCCTCACCCGCGGCAAAAGCGGCATCACCCGGGCGACGCTCGCCCAGTTCATCGCCGGACTGGGGCTTCCGGAAGAGGAAAAACAACGCCTGCTCGCCCTCACCCCAGACACCTACACCGGCATGGCAGCGGCACTGGCCCGTCGCATCTGACCCCGGCTTGAAGCGCACAGGGGACGCCCCCATTTACTAGCATCGTTTCAGGAGAACGCAATGGGAAGCCATTCCTTCGACGTCACTGCAGCCAACTTCAAACAGGTCGTGCTCGATGCGCCGAAGAATGTTCCGGTGCTGGTGGACTTCTGGGCGACCTGGTGCGGCCCCTGCCGCGTGCTCAAACCCATCCTGGAAAAACTCGCCGACGAGTACCAGGGCCGTTTCATCCTGGCCAAGGTGGAAACGGATGCCAACCCGGAGCTTGCCGCGCAGTTCGGCATCCGCGGTGTACCCACGGTCAAGGCCTTCCTCAACGGCCAACTGGTGGATGAGTTCTCCGGCGCCCTGCCCGAATCCCAGGTGCGGGCCTTCATCGACGCCCTCATCCCCTCCCCAGGCGAGGCGCTTCGCCAGCAGGCGCAGGAGGTCTATGCCAGCGGCGATGCGGCGCGCGCCCTCAAGCTCCTGGCGGAAGCCTCGCAGCTGGATCCCCACAACGAAAAGATCCGCATCGACGCCGCCGCCATCATGGTGGATCAGGGGGAGATGAGCGAAGCCTCACGGCTGCTTGCCAGTCTTTCGCCGCAGACAGCCGCCGATGCCCGCGTGCAGGAGCTTCTCGCACGCATCGAGTTTGCGCAGAAGGCCAAGGACCTGCCGGATGAGGCGACCCTCAAGGCGCGCATCGCCGCCAATGAAAACGACCTTCAGGCGCGCCTTGATCTCGCCAATCTCTACATCGCCCAGGGGCAGTATGAGCCGGCCCTGCAGCAGCTTCTGGAAATCGTCCGTCGTGACCGCAGTTTCCAGGACGACATCGGCCGCAAGACCATGTTGTCCGTCTTCAACCTGCTGGGCAATCACGAGCTCGTGTCTCAATACCGGCGCCTGCTCGCCGCCGAGCTGCACTGACCAGGGCCTGCCCGGAGGCGTCCTCAAGCCCCGGGACGCCACGCCGATATTGGCTATACTGGCTTTTTCTGCCCACAGGGGGTGCCATGGGCGATGCGCAAGCCGGCGTCCTGCGCCTGACGGACTTCGCTTCCCTCGAGTCCAGCGGCCTCAAGGAAAACCTGCAGACCATGGCGGCAAAGGTGGCGCGCCTGCTGAGTGCGTCCCGTTGCTCCATCATGCTGCTGGACGAAAGGGAGGAACGGGATGTGCGACTGCGCGTCTTTGCCGCCCATGGCGCGCTGCCGGAAGCCGCCTTTCAGGAGCTTGCGCGGGTGGGCGAAGGCATTGCCGGCCATGTGCTGGCGAGCGGCCAGCCCCTGCTCGTCGAGGACATCGCCCAATCGGAATTCGTGCATCTGGCGCGCCGCCTGACACAAGGGGCGCGCAGCCTGATTTCCGCGCCCATCAGCGTGGACGGACGTATCATCGGTGTCATCAACGTAAGTGACCCGGAGCTCTCGCGTCCCTTCAACCTGCATGACCTGAGCCTGCTGGAAATGGCTGCCCTTTTCATCGGCAAATCCATCCAGGTGATCCAGTTGCAGGGCGTGCTCAACTCACGCTTTGCCCAACTCGCGCTGGCCCGCGAGGCGGAAGCCACAGTGGGCGGCGCCGTGGCGGCGCTGAGCGAGCACCCCAACCAGCTCGCCCGCATCCTCGCCAAGTCCTTCTTCAAGGAGATGATCCGCGCCGGCTTCTCCGCGAGTCAGATCATTCATGCCGCCTCGGAGATCATCACCCAGCTCAACGAGCACCTGGCACGGCTGAAGCGCCTGCAGAAGGAGCGCGGGCTCACCTGAGCCGGTCACAGACCGGCGGCGGCTCAGTGCAGGGTGGGCGGGCTTGCCTCCTGGGGGCGGCCCAGGGCGATTTCCTCCGGCGTCGCGTCGCGGATCGCCACCACATCGACGACGAAGGTGACGGTCCTGCCCGCCAGGGGGTGGTTGGCGTCGATGGTAAGCTTGCCGTCTTCCATCCGGGTGACGCGGAAGGTGAGACTCTCCCCGGCTTCATTCTGGAATTCCACCTCGGCACCGATGCGGCGATATTCCGGCGGCACGTTCTCGATGTCATCGGTATAGGTGAGCCGCGGGTCGTGGGGGCCGAAAGCTTCCTCTGGCCCCAGGGTCACCTCCCGCCGCTCGCCCACCCGGGCACCTTCCAGGGCCGCCTCCACCGGCTCAAAGAGGCCGCTGTCAGCGCCGTGCACGTAGCCGATGGGAATGTCGGACTGCTCATAGATCCGGCCATCCTCGGTGAGGATGGAATAGGTGATGTACACCGCCTTGTGTTTGCTGACCACGGGTTCTTCGGACACGTTTTTCCTCAGGAATGGGTTGGCTGCGCCCCACGGACCTCGAGACAGACCGTGAGCTTGCCGGCGGCCGCCAGCGGCCAGGCGAGCCGCAGCGTCACCGCCTGCATGATTTTCTCGAAACCCGCCTCGCTTTGGGAGACGGTGTGATGGGGTGCCGCCCGCAGATGCGCCGGGTGACTCGTAAGCAGCACCAGGCTGCCCCCCAGCACGTCATCGGCAAGGATGAGTTCCGTCAGCCCCTCGACCTCGAGGGGCTGGCCGAAGCCGCCGGGAATGCGTCCCGAGAGCACATAGCGGCCGGCCGGTCCATCGCAACTGGGCATGGCCAGATTGAGCTCGGTGACGAACCATCCCGCCTGCGTCCCGGAGAAGACGTACTCGACCTTAAGCCGCCCCGGCGCCAGCACGAAGGATTTGCCCACCCGCAGGGGACCCGCCTCACCGGTGAACGTGGCCTCCTGCGCCGCCCGGGAATACTTCAGCGGCATGAGAGAGTCGGGCGCATCGGCCGCCTGCCAGGCATCACGGAAGGAGGAACGCCAGTGGTCATCCGGAATGAGGTCTTCGGCATGAATTTCGTGCTTGAAGCTCACGCGGTCATGGGCGGAGGCGATGCCCTCGCCCACGTGGGGCGCGTGCACCGTCTGCCCGGCGGAAATCTTGCGGTAATAATGCTCCACCCGTCGGGCCAGCGTGTCCCCGAAATTGTGGCCGAGGGGATAGGCCACGAGCTCGCAGACGCTGGCGCTGCCGTCGAGCTTCACCACCGCCTGCAGCGTTTCGTTGTGAAGGAAGAGCTCGTCCACGCCGTCCAGGTCCAGGTCTTTCACTTCCACGGGCGGGCGTGGCGCCGCGCGGTCCAGTAAAGCCTCGAGGCGGACCATGGCGGAATACACCGCACGGCGGAGATGGGGCAGATAAAGCCCGCCGAACAGGCCATGCCAATAGGCGTCGTTGGCCTGGGCCTGATAGAGCAGCCGCCGCATCTCCTCGTGGCGGCCGGGCAGGGCGGCAAGGCGCCGGGACAGCTCCAGCATGCGTTTGTGCATCCAGTTGGATTCCGGATAGCGGCTGAAAAAATTTTTCCAGATGCCGCCCCGTAGGAAGGGTTTGTCCACATCGAAACGCCCCTCCGCCTTGGCGCGTTCCACAAGCCAGGCGTAATGGTTGGCGGCGGGCGCAGGCAGCGTCCATTCGTTCATTTCGATGTAAGAGGTGGTGGGAACATAGATGATCCCCCGCGTACGCTCCCGCTGGCGGTATTCGTCGAAGCGCATGGGCCGGATGACCGGCGAGGCCAGCACCCCCTGGATGAAGTCCACAAGCCAACCCCGTTCATACACCCATTCATAGGTCTCCGGCCAGATGCCGAATTTTTCGATGTCGTCGAAATAGATGGCCGCCGGCTGCCCCGGCCCGCCCGCCTCCGCCAGACGCTCCAGGTAGCGTACGGCCTCCGCCGCCGGGGAAAACGGCAGCCGGTAGCGCAGGGCCTCGGAGATGGGGAAGAGATCCAGACGACGGCCATCCTCCTCCGTGGTGAAATAGCCCGTGAGTTCCTCCATGCGGCGGCCCGTGCAGAGGAAATGGTAATCGTCCACGGTAACGTATTCGATGCCGGCATCGGCCAGGGCGGGAACCACCGTCGCCTCCCACACCCGTTCCGTGAGCCACGCTCCCCGCGGCACCGCCCCCAGCTTGTGTTTGAGCTTTTCCGACAGGGCGCGCACCTGACCGACGCGGTCGCGGGCGGGGATGGCCGCCAGGACCGGCTCGGTATCGCCGGCGCCGAACAACTCCATCTGCCCCCTTTCCACCATTTCCCGCAGCAGGTGCATGTCCTCGGGGAACTTTTCCAGCAGCCAATCCAAAAGCCAGCCGGAGAAATGGGCGGCGAAACGAAACTCGGGAAAACCGTGGACGGTATGCAGAAAGGGGCGGTAGCAACGCCGGTGTGCGTCTTCCAACACCTCCGGGAAATTGCCCACCGGCTGGTGCGCGTGCACACCAAACAACAAGGCCACGGTCTGAGTCATGCAAAAAACCTTGTGCAAGAATGTCTAGGGGAATCAGCCACCCCGCCGCATGGTGCCACCGGCTTCCACACCCGGTGTCGCACTGCCGTGGCTGATGGGATGCTCGAGCACGGCCGGCACGGGCAGATCCAGCAGTCTGTAGAGATTGGCAAGATTTTCGCGAAACAGGCGGTCGAAACTGGCCACGCTCATCGCCGGGTTGTAATCCCCCAGCCACCAGAACCAGTCCGAACTTTCGCAGTCGGCGAGCTGGCGGGCGGCCGCTTGCCGTCTTTCCTCCGGCAGCTCGCCGCGTGCCATGACGAGATCATAAGCGTTCTTCGCCGCGCAGAGAAGATCCCAGGCGCGATTTTTTTCCGGTGATCCGATCCATGTGGACAGCGTGCCGTACACCCAGCTCCCGGCCACCACCCGCGGCAGCTGCTCGATGACTGCACAGCTTTGGCCCTCTCGTGTACTGCAGCGCGCCAGATATTCCGAGAAGGTGGTCATGCGGATGAAGGGGTGCTGGGTCAGGGCCTCATAAAGCTCGGAAAGGAAGTAATAGCCGTTGTAGGGGTAGTACTCCCAGGCATTCTCGCCATCGAGGATCACGCTCACCACAGGACTTTCATGCCCTTCGGTCTGGTGGTAGATCTGTTCCAGCTCGGCAACGAAATGGTTGACCGCATCGCGACCAAACCATTTCCCGTACTCGAAGCCGATGAGATCGGACAGCCGGTCATCGCGGAAGAAAACGTGGATAGCCACCTCCCCGCTCTCGTCCCGCACTTCATAGGGCCGGTACATGTAGTCGCGCTTCTGCGGCAAGGCATTGCCGGTGGCACGCAGGCTGTGCACCAGCACGCCTTCGCCGCTGGCCGTCCAGCGTGCGCCGTGGCGGGCGAACTTGAGCAGCACGGGCTGGGATACCGCCCCTTCCGCCGGCCACATCCCCGCCGCCGGCTGCCCGAACCGCCGGCGGTGGCTTTCCAGGGCGGCGTCGATGTGGAAGGCCAAGCGTTCGGTGCCGCCGGGGTAGCAGGGGGACTCCGGCAGAGGCGCCTCCGGCCAGGCCTCGCGCGCACTGCGGAAATCGATGAGCAGTGGCGCGATGGGGTGATAGTAGGGCGTGGTGGAAAGCTCGATGCGCCCTTCCTCGGCGAGGCGCCGGTAGCGGGGGATGAGCCCGTCGATGAGGGAGCCGATCAGCTCGAAAAGCTGCAGGCGGTCACTGAGCTCGAACAGCGACCCCTTGCTCATCAGGCGGGGCACCAGCTCCGTGCTACGCCGCACCGTCTCCCCCATCCAGCTTAAGTGGTACCAGGTGAGCAGATCGGCGAGGTACTGGGGGGAAAGATACTCGAAGTGGTCAGCGCCCTGCCCCTCAATCTGCCGGAAAAGTTCCCGCAGCCGCCGGTAGGCGGGGTAGGGCTCGACCATGCTGCTGTGATTGCAGCGGAAACAGCGGTCGAGGATGAGATCGCGCTCCGCCCGGCTGATGGAGGCCAGGTCCCGGTGCGCCAGCAGACGCAGCAGGGGATCGCGGATCACGCCGCTTCTGAACTGCTCCGCATAGTCCTCCAACTGTTCCAGGAGAATGGGCACGAAATTGAACACCACCCGCGCCCGGGGATTCTGCTCCAGGTGCCAGGCCATGTCCGTGTAGTCCTTGATGGCATGCAGATAGGTCCAGGGCAGCACGAATTCCCGGCTGTCGTAATGCCGGTAATCCGGCTGGTGCATGTGCCAGCAAAGGACGAGATGGAGAACGCGTGAGGCGGAGGTCATGGACAGGCCGCGGCCGCGGGAACGCCGCTAACGCACGTGGTGGATGTACTGGCCGAGCATTTCCGGCGTGATCAGGGTGATGCCGCGCTCCGTGACGTAGAAACGCCGGCGGTCCTTTTCCACATCGAAGCCCACCTCCAGCCCGTCGGGGATGCGGCAGCCTTTGTCCACCACCACACGCCGCAGGCGCACGTGACGGCCGATCTCCACCCGGGGCAGGATGACCGAATCCACCACCTCGCTGTAGGCATCCACGCGCACACTGGAAAAGAGCACCGAGGAGCGCACTGTGGCGCCGCTGATGATGCAGCCACCGGAGACCATGCTGTCCACCGCCATGCCCCGTCGGTCCGGATCATCGAAGACGAACTTGGCCGGCGGCAATTGTTCCTGGTAGGTCCAGATGGGCCATTTCTCGTCATAGAGGTTGAGGTCGGGCGTGATCTTGGCCAATTCCATGTTGGCTTCCCAGTAGGCATCCACCGTGCCCACATCGCGCCAGTAGGTCACGCCGTTGGGTGCCCCCACGCAACTGTCGGCAAAACGATGGGCGAACACCCGGTAACGGCTGACGATGTACGGAATCACGTCCTTGCCGAAATCATGGGAGGAACGGGGATCGTCGGCATCACGGATGAGCTGTTCGTAGAGGAAACGGGCATTGAAGACATAGATGCCCATGCTGACGAAGGCACGGGTGGGATCGTTGGGCATCGGCGTAGGATTGGCCGGTTTCTCCTCGAAGGAGAGGATGCGGTTGTATTCATCCACGGTGACCACGCCGAAGGCCTTGGCCTCCTCGATGGGCACTTCCAGGCAGGCGATGGTGACGTCCGCCGCCGAGGCTGCATGGGCGGCAAGCATCTCGCCGTAATCCATCTTGTAGATGTGATCCCCCGCGAGAATGAGCACGAACTCCGGACCGTAATGGCGCAGGATGTCCATGTTCTGGAACACCGCATCCGCCGTGCCCTTGTACCACTCGTGCTCGTGCACCCGTTGCTGCGCCGGCAGGATGTCGATGAACTCGTTGAACTCCCCACGCAGGAAGCCCCAGCCCCGCTGCAGATGCTGGATCAGACTGTGCGCCTTGTACTGGGTGACCACCGCGATGCGGCGGATACCGGAGTTCACACAGTTGGAGAGGGGAAAGTCGATGATTCGGAACTTGCCGCCGAAGGGCACCGCCGGTTTGGCGCGCCAGTCGGTGAGGTGTTTCAGGCGACTGCCACGGCCTCCCGCTAGAATCACCGCCACCGTGTTCTTGGTGAGCAGGCTGACGAAACGGGGGTACTCCTTGTGCCGCGCCGCGGATTGGTCTTCGAGGGAACTCATGGATCGACCCGGGAAACGAATTGTCAACGAAAACCGCGCTGCCTGTTTCTGTCCGCCTGCCCAACCGGAACACCCGCCGGGTTAACGTCGAAGCGTTTCCTCGTCCCTCTCTTCACTGTGCAAGAGGGCAGGGTTGAAGCAACGATCATGGCCCATGGTCATGATCGTTTGCGTGGCCGTCCGGCATTGTGGCTATAATCCCGTGACACTTCGGTGAAGGCTCGGCTGCCGAATTCCAACCACGCGCATTTCCGGAACATGAAACACGACATCCTCGACAAAGTCAATCCGGTTTACGATGCCCTTCACGAGGCGCGCCTGCACGACCCCTTCGCCCATCTGGGGCTCCATCACACCGGCAGGGAATGGCTGCTGCGCGTCTTTGCCCCCCACGATGAGCGCGTGTGGCTGCGCACGCAGAGCGGCTGGCAGGCCATGCAGAAAATGGATGCGCGGGGCGTGTTCGAATGGCGCTCGCCTGACCCACCCCCCTTACCCTGTCTGCTGCGCCTGGAAAACGGCGCCGGCAGCCGGGAAACCTACGACCCGTACTGCCTGCCCAACCCCATCAGCGAGCAGGATCTCTATCTCTTCAACGAAGGCCGGCTGCTGCAGGCCTACCGCACCCTGGGTGCCCACGTCATGGAGGTGGAAGGCATTTCTGGTGTCAACTTCGCCGTCTGGGCGCCCAATGCGGAGCGGGTCAGTGTGGTGGGGGATTTCAACCGCTGGGACGGGCGTGTGCATCCCATGCGCGTGCTGGGCGCAAGCGGCGTCTGGCAACTCTTCATTCCCGGCCTAGGGCCGGGTGAGCTCTACAAATTCGAAATCCGCAACCGCGACACGGGCCAGGTGTTCGTGAAAACGGACCCCTACGCCCAGGCCATGGAGCTGCGTCCCGGCACCGCCGCCCGCATCTGCGCACCCAGCCACTATCAGTGGGGTGATGCCGACTGGCTTGCCGCGCGCGCGGCCCACGATTGGTTGCACGCCCCCATGAACATCTACGAACTGCACGCCGGCTCCTGGCGACGCAAGCCGGATGGTCGCTTCCTCAACTATCGCGAACTGGCGGAGGCGCTGCTGCCCTACGTGCGGCAGATGGGCTACACCCATATCGAGTTGATGCCCATCTCCGAGCATCCGCTGGACGAATCCTGGGGCTACCAGACCACCGGCTACTTTGCTCCCACCTCCCGCTACGGCAGCCCGGACGATCTGCGCGCCTTCGTCGATCGCTGCCATCAGGCGGGCATCGGTGTCATTCTGGACTGGGTGCCGGCCCATTTCCCCGCCGATGACTGGGCGCTCGCCCGCTTCGACGGCACCGCCCTCTACGAGCACGAGGACCCGCGCCTGGGACGCCATCAGGACTGGGGGACGCTCATTTTCAACTACGGGCGGCACGAGGTGAAAAGCTTCCTCCTCTCCTCCGCCCACTATTGGCTCGCGGAATTCCACTTCGACGGCCTGCGCGTGGATGCCGTCGCCTCCATGCTCTATCTCGACTATTCGCGCAAACCCGGCGAATGGCTGCCCAACCGCTTCGGCGGCCGGGAGAATCTGGAGGCCATCGATTTCCTGCGGGAAATGAACGTCATGGTGCACGAGACTTTCCCCGGTGCGCTCACCTTCGCCGAGGAATCCACCGCCTGGCCGATGGTCTCGCGCCCGGTTTATCTCGGCGGGCTGGGTTTTTCCATGAAATGGAACATGGGTTGGATGAACGACACCCTGAGCTATTTCGCCCACGACCCGGTGCATCGCCGGTATCATCACAACCAGCTCACCTTCGGCCAGCTCTATGCCTATACGGAAAACTTCGTGCTGCCCTTCTCCCACGATGAGGTGGTGCATGGCAAGCGCTCGCTCCTCGACAAGATGCCGGGGGATGCCTGGCAGAAGTTCGCCAATCTGCGCCTGCTTTTCACCTACCAGCTCACCTATCCCGGCAAGAAACTCAACTTCATGGGCAATGAGTTTGGTCAGGGCCGGGAATGGAACGTCCACGGGGCGCTCGACTGGCATCTGCTCGATGTGCACTGGCACCAGGGGGTGGCAGCCTGCCTGCGCGACCTCAACCGTCTCTACCGGGACACCGCCCCCCTGCACGAACTGGATTTCGCCCAGGAGGGCTTCCAGTGGATCGACTGCCACGACGCGGACCAGTCGATCCTGAGTTACCTGCGCCGTGCCCGCAACGGCGATTTCGTCGTGGTGGTGCTCAACTTCACGCCGGTTGTCCGGGAAAACTATCGCATCGGTGTGCCGGAAGGCGGTGGGTACGGCGAGGTTTTCAACAGCGATTCCGTCTACTACGGCGGCAGTAATGTGGGCAATGGCCATGGCTTGCGCGCGGAAGCACTGCCGTGGATGGGCTTTCCCCACTCCCTGGCCCTCACCCTGCCGCCCCTTGCCGGCATCATTCTGCGACGGGAGGGTTGATGAGCGCACTCACCCGCAGTCCCGCCTGGCGCGCCCTCAAAGCCCATCACCGGGAGATGAGAGGCGTGCACATGCGCGAGCTCTTCGCCCAGGACCCCCAGCGCTTCCAGCGCTTTTCCCTGCAATTCGACGATTTCCTCCTCGACTACTCCAAGAACATCATCACCGAGCGCACCATGGCGCTGCTCTTCGAGCTCGCCCGGCAGGAAAAGGTCATGGAGCAGGCCGCGCGGATGTTCGCCGGGGAGAAAATCAATTTCACCGAAAACCGGGCGGCGCTGCACGTGGCGCTACGCAACCGCAGCAATCGCCCCATCCTCGTCGATGGCCACGACGTGATGCCCAGGGTGAACAAGGTGCTCGCCCACATGCGGGAATTCTGCACCCAGGTTCGCAGCGGGGCCTGGCGGGGTTACAGTGGCAAGCCCATCACGGACATCGTCAACATCGGCATCGGCGGCTCGGACCTGGGACCGGTGATGGTCACCGAAGCACTCAAGCCCTGGTGGGGTCCCTTGCGCCCCCATTTCGTCTCCAACGTGGATGGCACGCACCTCGCCGAGACCTTGAAGGCACTCAACCCGGAGACCACCCTGTTCATCGTCTCCTCCAAGACCTTCACCACCCAGGAGACCCTCACCAATGCCCGTTCCGCCCGTGCCTGGTTCCTCACCGCTGCGGAAAGCGAAAAGGCGATCGCCCGTCATTTCGTCGCCGTCTCCACCAATGCCGAAGAGGTGAGGCGATTCGGCATCGACCCCCGCAATATGTTCGAATTCTGGGATTGGGTGGGTGGCCGCTACAGCCTGTGGTCGGCGATCGGTCTGTCCATCGCCCTGACCATCGGCATGGAGGCCTTCGAGGCGCTGCTTGCCGGCGCCCACGCCATGGACGAGCACTTCCGCACCGCGCCCCCTGAACGCAACATGCCTCTCATCCTGGGTCTGCTCGGCATCTGGTATATCGATTTCTTCGGCGCCGAAACCCATGCCGTGCTCCCCTATGACCAGTACCTGCACCGCCTGCCGGCCTATCTGCAGCAGCTCGACATGGAAAGCAACGGCAAGCGGGTGCGGCGCGACCGCCGGCTGGTGGACTATCCCACGGGGCCCGTGCTCTGGGGCGAGCCGGGCACCAATGGCCAGCACTCCTTCTACCAGTTGATCCACCACGGCACGCGGCTGGTGCCGGCCGACTTCATCGCCCCGGTGCAAAGCCACAACCCCCTGGGCGAACACCATGCGATCCTGCTTTCCAATTTCTTCGCCCAGACCGAGGCCCTGATGCGGGGCAAGACCGAAGAGGAGGCGCGTGCCGAGCTGGAAGCCGCCGGCGTGAAGGGCAGACGCCTGCGCCAGCTTCTGCCCCACAAGATTTTCCCGGGCAACCGGCCCACCAACTCCATTCTCTTCCGCCGCCTCGATCCGCCCACCCTGGGCAAGCTCATCGCCCTCTACGAACACAAAGTCTTCGTCCAGGGCGCGATCTGGAACATCAATTCCTTCGACCAATGGGGTGTGGAGCTGGGCAAGCAACTGGCACAGAAAATCCAGCCGGAGCTGGCTGACGACACCCCCGTCACCAGTCACGACAGCTCCACCAACGGCCTTATCAACTACTACAAGGCACAGCGGCGCTGAGCCCGACGGCGGTTTCACGGCGCCCGCTTTAGAGAGGCTGCTTCGCTTTTGCTGCGGGCGCGCTCCAGGTCTTCACACAGCGCCCGGATACCCTCCAGCATGCGGGGAGTGGCGCGGTGCATGAGGTCGGCATCGGAAAAATAGACATTGCCCGCGCGCACGGCGCGAAGGCGGCGCTCCTCCTGCCATTCCACCAAAAGCTGCGCCCGGCGTGAGCCTTCGCCGCTTGCCACGATCGCCTCCGGATCGATGGCAAGCAGGCTTTCCATGGAAACCGTCGGCACCAGTACCGGCAGGTCCGCGAAGACGTTGCGGCCTCCACAGAGGGTGATGGCCTCGCTGATGATGTGGCGTCCGTTCACAGTCATCAGGGGGTTTCGCCAGATCGCATAGAACACCCCCACCGGCCGCCGCCCGGAGAAGCGGGTGGCCAGTTCCCGCAATCGGCTGCGCACGCCGTGGGCGGCTCGGGTCGCCTCGTAGCCGGTGCCGGCGAGACGGCCGATGAGTTCCAACTGGCGGGCGATGTCCTCGAGCCTTCTGGGCTCAAGGAGCAGAACCGGGATGCCGAGGGCCGCCAGCCGCTCCGCATCGGCGGACTGGCCGCCGGAGGCCCAGGCCAGCACCACGTCCGGCCGCAGCGCGAGGATGCGCTCCACATCCGCCCTGCCGGCGCCGGCGACCACCGGAAGCTTTTCCACCGCGGGCGGATAGTCGCTGTGTGCGGAAACCCCGACGAGCTTCGATCCGGCGCCGGCGGCAAAGACGAGCTCGGCAAGATGGGGGGCGAGCGTCACGATGCGCCCCACCGGCACCCTGATTTCCACGCTGCGACCGGCATCGTCGCGCAGGGTCAGCCCCTCGCCCCGGGCGGAACAGGACACCGCCAGGACAAGCGTCAGCGCGAGGCGGAAAAGATCAAGCGACCTCAAAGGGCGCCCGCGTGGAAGCGCAACCGGGCGATGGCCTCCGGCCCCGTGCCTTCCACCGTGATGCGGGTGATGCCGGCAATGGGCACATCGATGCGGTAGGCACGGGCCAGGGGAATGCCCAGAACATGGGTGAGCACCATGCGGATCACCCCCGCATGGCAGACCACCAGCACATGCTTGCCGGCGTGGGCCTCGACCAGCTCGTCCCACGCCGCCGCGACGCGGGCCAAAAATGCCTCCAGGGGCTCGGCCCCCGCGGGACGCACGTTGACCGGATCGCGGCGGAAGCGGGCAAGGAGGTGGGGATCCTGCGCCGTGAGCTCAGCGGGTGTGCGCCCTTCCCATTCGCCGAATCCCACTTCCATGAGCCGCGCATCGACGGTGAGCGGCAAGCCCTGCTGACGGGCGAGCTCGGCGGCGAAGGCATGGCAACGGACGAGGGGGGAACTGACAATGTGATGCCAGGGGCGTTCCCCGCCGATGGCCGCGCGCATCTGCGCCCAGCCTTTCTCGCTCAAGGGATCGTCCGTCTGGCCGCGGTATTTTTGCCCGCCGACGGGCTCGCCGTGCCGGATCAGATCGACCGTGGTGACAGGATGGTCCATGGGCTCCTCCTCTGCAATGCCTGAACCTCAATGCACCGCCGCGGTGGCCAGGGCAAGGAGGAGCAGAACGGCCAGCCAGGCCACCACGGCACGCCAGACCAACGCCACCGCCCCTTCCACGTGTTCCGGTGCGGCCATCGCCCCCACGCCCAGTTCGGGCCGCACTTCCAGCCGGCCGGGATAAGCCAGTGGCTCCCCCAGACGCACGCCCAAGGCACCGGCGCCCGCTGCCAGCACCATGCCCTGCATGCGCTGCGCCCAGTTCGCTGCCTGTTCCCGCCAGCAATAGAGGGCATCCTCGAAATTGCCCACTACGGCGAAGCTCAGGGCGAGCAGACGGGCGGGAATCCAGTCCAGCCAGCGGAAGGCGTCCGCGGCGAAGAGCCCGAAGCGCCCGAATTCCTCGGGATTGAGCAGACCCCACTTCTGATAGACCCCGTGGGCCAGACGATAGAGCACAGCACCCGCGGGCCCCAAAAGAAGAAACCAGAACACCACGCCGAAGAACTGGCGATGGGCGCAGGAAAAAAGCTGCTCGATGGTCAAGCGGGTGAGCGCATTGGCATCCAGCCCGTCGGTGGTGAGGCCATGCCATTGGCTGAGCTCACGGCGCGCGGTATCCACGTCCCCTTCCCGCAGCGCCTGGCCGATGCGTCCCGCCCTGTCCGTGAAATGCCGCAGACCCGCGGTGAGGTAGAGCACGGCCACGTCGAAGGCGAGGCTGAGCAACAGGCCCCCGTGCCGGACAGCCTCGGCAAGGAGCTCCACCGCCACGACGGGCGGCAGCACCGCCAGCAGCCAGCCCAGCACACCGTAACGGTAACGCCCCGCGTTGAGATGGCGTTCGAGGAAATTCACATAACGGGTGAACTGGACATACAGCGCAACGCGCTGCCGCAGAGGGTGAAAATGCTCCAAAAGGAGGGTGATGACGAGGCTCACGAAGGCCATTTTTCAGCGCTCCATCTCCACCTGCATGACCCCCATGCGATAAATCTCGGGCGGACTCTCGTAGATTTCGACGGTGGGCATGACAAGCTCCCGCCGCCGTTGCTGCAGGTATTCGTGCAGCGCCTGATAGGCCTTGCTGGGCGCCAGCAGGGCGGCCGCCCGCACACTGGCCACCAGCACCGGCCGCCGGGGGATCTCGCCAAGCCGCAGGGGCTCCTGCGCCATCACCCCCGGCCCGACCAGATAACCCGTGCGCGCCCGCAGACGGTCCCGCGGCACCTTGCGGGGATCGTCGAGGAGCACGGTGATGGAAGCACCGCGGGGGATTTTCTGCTCCTCCATCAGGGCGCGCACCCGCGCCTGGGTTTTTGGCAGGTTCCCGTAGTCGCCCGTGTGTTCCAGGTAAACATAGCGGTAGGGCCCCGCCTGCGCCTCCGTGATCTCCACCCGGTTGAATCCGCCCCACCAGGCAAACACCCCGAAGAGGGGCAGGACGAAGGCGAGGACGATGATGAGCCACTGTTTTTTTGCCAATCCCAACTCCCAGCGGGCCACGTGCGCACCTCACCCGCGGTGACTGCCCGGCAACGCTGTCTGGCCGCCCCCTGGCAGCCAAGGGGTGCCGCTGCAAGGGGGAATCACCTCTGGCCTTGTCCGGAGCGCCGCGGCACCCCGCCCGGGCGGCGCCTATAATAGCCCATTTCATCCAGCAGACGAGGATTTCCATGTTGAAGAGATTGTGGCTTTTTTGCCTTGCCCTGCCCCTTCTCGTCCATGCTGCCGATGAGGCGCCGGTCACGGTGAAAATGGAGCCGCAGCGGCTGGGCCGCCACGCCTGGTACGTTCAGGGCCTGCCGGGCGCGGCCTCCGCGGCCAATCAGGGATTCATGTCCAACGCCGGCTTCGTCGTCACCCCCGCCGGCGTGGTGGTGTTCGATGCGCTGGGCACACCGCCCTTGGCGCAGGCGCTCGTGCGCCAGATCCGCCGCATCACCGCGGCACCCATTCGCTATGTGATCGTCAGCCATTACCACGCCGACCACATCTATGGCCTGCAGGTGTTCAAGGCCCTGGGCGCGGAAATCTGGGCCCACGAGGCGGCCCGCCAGTATCTGAATTCACCGGAGCTTACAGCGCGGCTTGCCCAGCGGCGGGAGGAACTCTTCCCCTGGGTGGACGAAAATACCCGCGTAGTGCCCCCCGACCGCTATCTTGGGGAGGAAACCGAGTTCGAACTGGGGGGCGTGCATTTCAGCCTGCGCCATGTGGGACCGGCCCATGCTCCGGACGATCTCGCCCTCTTCGTCCACGAGGACCGGGTGCTTTTCGCCGGCGATCTCGTCTTCAAGGGCCGCATCCCCTTCGTCGGCGATGCGGACAGCCGATCCTGGCTGCGCTCGTTGGAAAAGCTCCTCGCCTTCAATGCCCGGGTACTGGTGCCGGGGCATGGTGCGGCGTCGCGTCATCCCCGCGCCGACCTCACCCTGACCCGCGACTATCTCACTTTCCTGCGCCGCGCCATGGGCCAGGCGGTGACCGACATGGTTCCCTTCGAGGAGGCCTACGCGCGCACCGACTGGTCCCGTTGGCGCAGGCTTCCCGCCTTCAACGAGGCCAACCGCATCAATGCCTACAACACCTATCTGCTGATGGAGAAAGAAGCCCTCGGCCAGTAGGCCGGCTCAGCTCTCACGCCGCAGGCTGGCTAGGCTGCTTTCCAGCCAGCGCTTGATGCGGTTGGCATCGGTGATGCGCGTGAGTTTGCCATCGCCGTCGAGGAGGATGATGATGAGGGGCTGGCTGGCAATCTGCGCCTGCATCACCAGGCAATGGCCCGCCTCGGCGATGTAGCCCGTCTTGGACAGGCCAATCTCCCATTCCTTATCGCTCACCAGCTTGTTGGTGTTGCGATAAGCGATGCTGCGGTGCACCACCCCGCCGCGCGCCAGGGCCTTGTGGCGCTTGTACACCGGCACCTGCACATCGTAGCTCGTCGTCGTGGTGATTTCGCTGATGGTGGGGTAGGCATGGGCGGCCTTCACCATCCTGGCCAGATCTTCCGCCGTTGACTGATTGCCGGGGCGCAGGCCGGTGGAATCCACGAAATGGGTGTTGCGCATGCCGAGCTGTTGCGCCTTGCGATTCATGGCAGCGACGAAAGCCGCCGTGCCCCCCGGATAGGTGCGGGCCAGCGCCGCCGCGGCCCGGTTTTCGGAGGACATGAGCGCAAGCTGCAGGAGCTGATGACGGGTGAGCACCGTGCCCACCGCCAGCCGGGAATGCGTGTTCTTCACCCGGTCCACATCGTCCTCGGTGATGCTGATCCGCTCATCGAGGGGAAGCCGCGCATCCAGCGTCACCATGGCGGTCATCAGCTTGGTGATGGATGCAATGGGCGTGCGCACATCCGCGTTCTTCGCATAAATCACGCGGCCGGTTTTTTCGTCCATGACCAAGGCAATGGAAGAACGCAGCTCGGGGTCGCCCTGAAACCCGTGCGCCTCCATCTCGTACTCGCGGATGCGGGCGGCAATGGGGTCCGTTTCCGCTGCGCCCGAACATGACTGCGCGCCCACCTGCACCCGCTGCGCCACCCCGGGTGTGGGGCACGGTTCCGCGCGCGCCGCCACGGCGAAGAGAAAAAGACACGACAGTAATGCCATCCCTTTCATCCGTCCCTCCCCATGCGCCCTCTGTTTCTTCCTGCGTCCGCCTTCCATCCGCTGGGAAAAACCTCCACCTTCGGGGAAGCCTTGAGGCCCGCCCGAGCCGGGTTGCGCCCCACCCCGACAAAGCTCGTTAACGTCATCCTCCCCCTCCCCTTGAGTGACAGGTTGTTTACCCGGAGGCGGCGGCGCCGGCGGCATGCCCGCCGGCGCGTTCGGCTCTACCTTACCCGGATATCCGGCCGAAAACAAGCAGTTGCCGTCGATTTTTGAGACACGATGAAACAATCTGACCGCCCCGGTTCGTCGCCCGACGAACCCGGGCTCCGGCAGGTTTCGAGCGGGAGGAAGCTGCAAGACAGCGGCGCAGCCCGGTTTCCCACCACTTTCTCCGGCAGCAGCTGGGGCTTGGCCGTGACTGACTGGCACGGTAATCCCCCTGCTGATGCCTCTTGCTACCGTATGTTGCCAAACGCACCCCGCCAACCTTCACGTTATCACGCATTACGAGTGCCATCCTTCCCGGCGTTTTCGCGAAGAACGGCGCGCCCATCTGGTTCATCCTACGGCACGGCTTCGAGCCCCTCCCTTCGATCAGGTTGGGGAACCTCGAAACACTGGCCACAAGGCGAAAGCCGGTGTTCAGTTCATTGATTTCGCTGGGCTCCAGTGCTCTCCGGAATGGCAAATCCCATGTTTTTCGAGGCGCCCGTTGAGCAGTTTCAAGGACGGACCACTGGGCTGCTTGTCGCCCCCCTCCCACTTCTGCACCGTTGACAGGCTGGTATTCAGCACGGCGGCGAGCACGGCCTGGCCAATACGCGCCCGCTTGCGCAGGGACTTGATCTTTTGCAGGGATTTTTGTGATAAGATGATAGCATATCAACGGTAGCATATCGCTACCTTTCTGGGGCATAGGAACCACTATGAAAGCACTCCACATCCGCAACCTGCCCGATGATGTCCATGAGGCATTGAAGCGGCTTGCCGCTGCCAGTCATCGCAGCGTGCAGGAATACGTTCGCGCCCTGATCGAACGGGAAGTGCGCCTGGCGAGCCCGTCCCCGCTGGAGGCCGCAAGGCAGTGGCGCGGCAAACTCGCCGGGCGAACCCTTGGCGATACGGTTGAGGATGTCCGGGCAGATCGGGCGCGATGATCTGGGTTGCCGACACCTCCGCCATCGTGCGGCTCTTCGTCCCGGACGGACCGCTTCATCCCGAGATCGAGGCAGCCCTGAACCGGGCAATGCACGGCTCGGATGTCGTGCTGGCCCCCGATCTGATGCTCGCCGAATCAGCCAACGTGCTGTTGCGTAAGCAAAGGCGCAGCGAGCTGTCTTCCGAGGAGGCCAGGGCAATCATCGAGGCAATTGCCTCTTTGCCGGTTCGCATCGAGCCGCATGCGCCATTGCTTGTCTCCGCCCATGCCTTGGCGGACACACACAATCTCACCGTATATGATGCGCTTTATCTCGCCCTGGCGGAGCGGCATGGAGCGCGCCTGATGACCTGCGACGATCGGTTGGATCGTGTTGCGAAAACGATGGGGCTTGGCAACCCATGAAGTGGTGCGGCGGTCACGTTTTTTCGGACAGTTGGATAAGCTAAAGCCGACCGCGGATTCAAGTTTGAAGTGCAATTTTGATTAACGGGTAGGTGGGTCAGAATGTGCGAGCATTTTGCCCCATCAA
>JAIMAL010000026.1 GCA_023511995.1 Burkholderiales bacterium | reverse complement strand
GATGGGGCAAAATGCTCGCACATTCTGACCCACCTACCCGTTAATCAAAATTGCACTTCAAACTTGAATCCGCGAGGGAAAAGGAGGGCGCCCATGTTCCGCAACCGTATCGAGGCCGCCGACCGCCTGGCGCAAAGGCTTTCCGCCTATGAGGGGCGCCATCCCCTGGTGCTCGCCATTCCCCGCGGGGCCGTGCCCATGGCCAAACGCATCGCCGATACCCTGGGGGGTGAAGTGGACGTGGTGCTGGTGAGAAAGCTGGGCGCACCGGGGAATCCCGAATTCGCCATCGGCGCTGTGGACGAAACGGGCTGGACCTACATCGCCGATTATGCGGCGTCGGTGGGCGCCACCCCGGAGTACATCGAAAGGGAGAAGGCCCGCCAGATGGCCATCATGCGCGAGCGGCGCGCCCTGTACACGCCGGTGCGGCCGCCCATCGATCCCCGGGGGCGCATCGTCATCGTGGTGGACGATGGGCTGGCCACCGGCGCCACCATGATCTCGGCCTTGCACGCCCTGCGCGCGAAGCAACCGCAGAAGCTCATCTGTGCGGTGCCCGTGGCGCCGCCGGAAACCGTGGAAAAGGTGCGGCCCTGGTGTGACGAAATGGTCTGCCTGGAAACCCCATACGATTTCTACGCCGTGGGGCAGTTTTATCTGGAATTCCCGCAGGTGAGCGATGAGGAGGTGATGGCCATCCTCCGCCAGAGTAGCGCCTCCGGGGAAACCCAGGCGTGAGGCAACCGTCTGCCTCAACCTCCCGCCTGCCGGGGTGTGACGCGGCTTCCCGCCTGGACCTTGTCGTTGGGATGGGTGATCACCCGATCACCCACCTCGAGCCCGGCGCGCACCTCCACCATGAGTCCCGCACGCTGACCCAGGGTCACCGGAACGAGTTCTGCCCGCCCATTGCGCAGGCGGAAGACCGCCCAGCCGCCATTGTGGCGGAACAGGCTGCTTGCCGGAATCTGGAGCACGTCGCGCCCTTCCCAGACGATGAAACGTGCCTCGACGCGGAAGCCATCCCCCAGGTTCTGCCACAGCTCGCGGGGTGAAGTGAAATCGGCGATCACGCGAACCCGCTGCTCCTCCACGCCGAGGGCGGAAACCTTGGTGAACCCCGTGGGTTCCACCCGCCGCACCCGGCCTTCCAGGGCCATCTCGCCGCCCCAGCGTTCGAAGGTGACGCGGCTGCCGGGGCCGATGCGTACCGCCTGGCTCGAGAGCACTTCCGCCACCACTTCCAGAGCGCTGGGGTCGCCCAGCTCCAAAAGCGGCTGGCCGGCGCTGACCGGTCCTTCGCTTTCCCGCATCACCTGCAGCACCTTGCCGCTCACCGGCGCGCGAACGCTGAAACGGGAGGCCGCCCGGGCGCCCGCCTCCCCCTCCACAAGGGCTGCGCGCGCCGTCTCCCGGTCATAGCGCGCCACCTCGACGGCGTGCTCCGCCGCGGCCTGCGCCGCTTCGCTGCGCTCCACCTCCGCCAAGGCCTGATCCAGGGCCTGGGCGGAGACGAACCCCGCCGCCCGCAGGTTCTTGAGCCGGGTGAGATTCTGCCGGGCAAGCGACGCCTGGGCGCGGGCGGCGCGGGCATTGTCGGCGGCGGAGGCAAGCGCGGCCTCAGCGGCGCGGAGACGCCCCAATGCCTGGGCACGGCTGCGGGGATCGAGGGCTGCGGCCGGGGCAGGGGTGATGAGGGCAAGGACTTCGCCCTGCCGCACCGCATCCCCCACCTTGAAGGGGATGCGCGCGAGCTGCCCTGCCACCGGTGCAAAGACCACGTAGCGTTCCCGAACCCGCGTCTTACCTTCCTCCTCCACTGTCACCTTTAGCGGCGCGCGCACCACGGCGGCCACATCCACCGGGATGGGACGGGGCAGAAACCCATAGAGAAGCCCCCCGGCCACGGCGAGGGCGAGCAGGAAAACACCAAGGCGGTTGCGCAGGGTCATCGGGGGTTTACTCGCGGGTTTTCAGTGCCGCCAGGAGGTCGAGCCGGCCAAGCCGCCGCCAGACAATGAGGCCGGAAACCATTGCCGAGACGACCACCACCAGGGCACCCATGGCGTAATTGTCCGGCCTCAGGATGAGGGGCAGGCGGTAGAGGTCGCTTTGCAGGGCCAGCACGAGAATGCCCACCAGCCCCACCCCCACCGCCATGCCCACGGGAATTGCCAGCAGGGCGAGCAGGGCCAGTTCGCCCAGCAGGATATAGCCGATCTCGCCCTGGGTGAAGCCCAGCACCCGCAGGCTGGCAAGCTCCCGTTCCCGTTCGGACAGGGCGATGCGGGCGCTGTTGTACACGACGCCGAAACCGATGGCGCCGGCGAGCAGGGTCGCCACCAGGGTGTAGAACAACACGAATTCGCCGATGGTGGCGTAGAAGCTGCGGATCGCCGCCGCGTGCACCACCATGCCCAGCACCCGGGGGCGCGCGTTGAGGGCGGCATAGACTTCTGCTTCCCGCCCCGGCTCGAGGGCGAGGTAGGCCCCCGTCACCACCGGTCCCTCCCCCAGCAGCGCATTGAGGGACGCCTGCTGCATGTAGGCGGAAAGCCCCAGGAACTGCCGGGTGATGCCCAACACCGGCACCTCCAGGGTGCGCCGCCGACCCTCCAGCACTTCCACCGTCAACACGTCCCCCGGCTGCACGTGGAGGATGTTGCGGGCCAGGTGGTCGGTGAGCACGATGCCGCCCTCCGGCACGGAGACGGGGTTGAGCTTCACATCGAGGGCGCGGTGCAGCACGCCATCGGGTTGGATGCCAAACACCGCCCCCCGGTGACGGTGGTTGCGGAAGCGCAGGATGGCGGGCACGTCGCGGAAGCCTTCCACATGGGTGACACCGGGCAGGGCGGCGAGTTCGAAGAGGGCGCGGCTGGCGGTGGGGTCGATGAAGGTGAGGGACAAATCCTCCCGCGCCGCGCGATGGAACTGGATCTCCACGATGAAATCGATGGCCGCCTTCTGGTAGTTGCCCACCATCATGAGGCCGCAGGCGCAGGCGATGCCCAACACCGTGAGCGCGGATTTGACCGGGCGGCGCGCGATGTGGCGCAGAATCATGCGCGAGGCGGTGCCGAGCCGGGAAAGCCCCAGCCGCTCCATCAGGGTGGTGCGGTAGATGGGCGGCGCCTCGGGCAGCAGGGCCTGGGCGGGCGGCAGACGCACAACCCGCGCCAGCCCCAGCAGTGTCCCGCCGACCGCGGCGAGGAGCCCGACGAGGAAAGCAATGGCCACCACCTGGGGCTGCAGCACATAGTCCAGGTACGGAAAGCGGAAAGTGGTTTCCTGGTAGACCCGCGACAGGCTTTCGCCAAACCAGGCGCCGAGGCCCACCCCCATGGCCACGCCCAGCGTCACCACCACCAGGACGAACTTCACGTAATGCCAGGCAATGGCGTGGTGGGAATGGCCGAAGGCCTTGAGGATGCCAATCTGGGTGCGTTGCAGGGCAATGAGGCGGGAGAGCACCACGTTGAGGAGAAAGGCCGCCACGCCGAGAAAGATCGCCGGGAAGACCGTCGCCGTGGTCTTGAGCTGCTTGAGCTCCTGGGAAAGGAAGTGATTGGAGAACTGATCCTTGCGGCCATAGGCGCCTTTGCCGCCCCAGCGCCCAAGGACTGCGTCAAGGTCATCCAACACCGCCTCAAGGGGTGTGCCCGGCAGGACCAGGGCACTCACCTGGTTGAAGGCGCCCTCCATGTCGGTGGCCGCGGCAAGCGCGCTGCGACTCATCCACATCACGCCATAGCGCTTGAAATCGGGAAACATCGCGCCGGGAGCGATCTGGTAGACGTATTCCGGCGACACGGCGATGCCGACGATGGTGAGGGTCTGATGGCGTCCCCGAATGACGGCCGACAGCCGATCGCCGGGCTCGAAATGGTGGGCATCGGCGAACGTATCGGAGATCACCACCTCCTCACTGCGACCGGCGTCGGGCAGGCGCCCGCGCCGCAGATGGAGGTCGTTGAGCAGGGGCCGCGCCCCATCCGGCAGGGAGAGCACAAGACCGGTTACCGGCTCGGCAAAACCTTCCACTTCCAGCTTCACGCCGGTGACTACCCGGGTCTCCACCAGGTAGATGCCGGGGATTTCCCGCAGCCTGTCGGCCACCGCCTCCGGCGCCCGCTTGAGGGAGACGAAGACGTCGGCAAGGCGGTAGTCGGCATAGAAGCGGTCGCGGGTGCGGGCGAGGGAATCGTAGGTGGAGAGGGACATGACCAGGGTCGCCACGCCGCCCATGATCACGGCGGCGATGGCGAGCACCTGGCTTTTCATCTGCCAAAGCTCCCGCAGAAGCTTGCGGTCGAGCGCGGACAGCCTCACCAGCCGAGCTCCCGCGCCGGCTTGCGGGCCGGGTTGACACGCGTTTCCGCAATGCGGCCGTCGGACAGGCGGATCACGCGGTCGGCCATCGCCGCAATGCCCACGTTGTGGGTGATGAGCACCGTCAGGGTCCCCAGTTCCCGGTTGATTTTCTCCAGGGCTTCGAGGACCACGATCCCGGTCTGGGAATCCAGGGCGCCGGTGGGCTCGTCACAGAGCAGCACCGCCGGATTCTTGGCAATCGCCCGCGCGATGGCCACCCGCTGCTGCTCGCCGCCCGAAAGCTGGGCGGGGAAGTGATCGAGCCGGTGGGAGAGGCCCACCAGGGCCAACGCCTCCTCCGGCGTCATGGGGTGTCTCGCGATTTCCGTCACCACGGCCACGTTTTCCCGGGCGGTGAGGCTGGGGATGAGATTGTAGAACTGGAAGACGAAGCCCACGTGCTCGCGGCGGAAACGGGTGAGCGCCGCCTCGCTGGCGCCAGTCAAAGGTTGCCCGAGGTAGAGGAGCTCGCCGCTCGTGGGGGTATCCAGCCCGCCCAAGAGATTGAGGAGGGTGGATTTGCCGCTCCCCGAGGGACCCAGCAGGACCACCAGCTCCCGCGTAAAGAGATCGAGATCGATCCCCCGCAGAGCCGGCACCTCCACCTCGCCCATGCGGTAGGTCTTGGTGAGGCCGCGGGCTGTGAAAATCGCCGGGGCATCCATGGCGCCATGATGCCACAGCGTGACCCTGCTCCGTGGGGCAAGGGAAAGGCGGAAAGCGGGGCAAACGCCGTCCGCGGCTCCTCAAGGCGTGGGCTTGCTGAGCCCGCCGGCCCGGGGCAGGAAACGCAGGAACCACTGGGTGGCCAACCGCGCCACTTCCTCGAGGGTGCCGGGCTCCTCGAAGAGGTGGCCGGCGCCCGGGACGATGACGAGTTCCTTTTCGCAGCCCATCACTTCGTAGGCGGCGCGGTTGAGCTCGATCACCACGTCGTCGAGGCCGCCGACGATGAGCAGGGTGGGGGAGACCACCTGACGCAGGGCGGCGCCGCCGGCGAGATCGGGCCGTCCCCCGCGGGAGACGACGGCCGCCACGCCGTGTTTGAGTTGCGCCGCGGCTTGCAGCGCGGCCGCCGCCCCCGTGCTGGCGCCGAAGTAACCCACATTGAGCCCCTGCACTGCCCCATGGCCGGCCACCCAGCGGGTGGCCACCATCAGCCGGCGGGTGAGCAGCGGGATGTCGAAGCGGGTCCGGTAGTCGCGATCCTCCTCCACGGTGAGGAGGTCCATGAGCAGGGTGCCGATGCCGGCTTTCCGTAGGACCGAAGCGACGTAGTTGTTGCGCGGGGAATGGCGCGACGAGCCGCTGCCGTGGGCGAAGAGCACCAGGCCGCACGGGGAATCGGGCAGCTCCAGCATGCCCTCCACCTGCGCCGGGCCATCCGGAATGAAGACGAGTTCACTGGCCATGCCCTGTTTATAGACCAAGGCAGGCCGAAAGACTCAGGCGGGATGCATGGCCACCGGGATGCGCCGCGGTCCGAACTGCTTTTTGAGTTCGAAATGCTGGAAATGCCCGGCGATGCGGGTGCCACAGGCAAGACAATGGCCTGCATCATCCAGCCGGTAATCCTCGATGGCGTACCAGTCACGGCGGATCACCGGCGCGTGGCAGCCCGGGCAGTAGGTGGTATCCCCTTCCGGATAGTGGACGTTGCCCGTATAGACGTAATGGAGCCCCTGTTGCATGGCCAGCTGCCGGGCACGCACCAGGGTGGAAAGGGGGGTGGGCGGCACATCCAGCATTTTGTAGTCGGGATGGAAGGCAGAAAAGTGCAGCGGCACATCAGGGCCCAGCTCCCGGGCGATCCATTGGGAGAGGGCGGTGATCTCCTCATCGGAATCATTCTTGCCCGGGATGAGGAGAGTGGTGATCTCCAGCCAGACGTGGGTTTCCTTCTTCAGGTAGATGAGGGTATCCAGCACCGGCTGCAGGTGACCGCCGGTGATCTTGAAGTAGAAATCCTCGGTGAAGGCCTTGAGGTCCACATTCGCCGCATCCATGTGGGCAAAGAATTCCCGCCGGGGCTCGGGGTGGATGTAGCCCGCCGTCACCGCCACCGTCTTCAGCCCCAGCTTGTGGCACTCGATCGCGGTGTCGATGGCGTATTCGGCAAAGATGACCGGGTCGTTGTAGGTGAAGGCCACACTCTTGCACCCGTGGCGCTGGGCCGCGCGGGCGATTTCCGCGGGACTTGCCGCATCCATCAGGCGGTCCATTTCCCGCGACTTGGAAATGTCCCAGTTCTGGCAGAACTTGCAGGCCAGATTGCAGCCGGCGGTGCCGAAGGAAAAAACGCTGGTGCCGGGGTAGAAATGGGCGAGGGGTTTCTTCTCGATGGGATCGATGCAAAATCCGGAGGAACGGCCGTAGGTGGTGAGGATCATCTCCCCGCCTTCCATTTTGCGCACGAAGCAGGCCCCCCGTTGTCCTTCGTGGAGGCGGCAATCGCGCGGGCACAGATCGCACTGGATGCGTCCGTCGGGCAGCCGATGCCACCAGCGGGCGGGATGATGGGATTCACGCACAGGGCTCATGGTTCGATGATCTCCTCGTCGGGTTCTTTCCATTTGTCCACGGTGTAGCGGAAAAGCCGCACCTGGGGGGCCCAGAAGTCCCAGGGCAGGCCCGCCTTCCGCTTCAGGTGGGCAAGGAAACGGTCCGGTTCCGGCAACTGCTCCCATACCTGGGGCAGGAAGGTGCTGCGATAGGGGCCATATTCCAGGATCACCCCATCCACATGGGGCCGAAGCTTCTGCCAGGCCTCCTCTTCCGAGCGCACGGGGAGGTGTTGCGGCGGGGAAAGGAGGGAAACCTCCACCCGCACGTCGTGCCATTCCCGCGGGCTCAAGGGCGGAAATCGCGGATCCCGGAGGGCCGCGGCCAAAGCATTGGCGCGGACGTCCTCGCGCAGGGGCCGGCGGGCTTCCAGGCTGCCGATGCAGCCCCGAAGCTCGCCATTGCGGGTGAGGGTGACGAAGGTGGCGGCGGGCACATCAAGCCACGCCTGGCGATACTCGGGCAGGGGATAGTGAAGGCCCAGGGCTTCGGCGATGCTCCCCCGCGCCAGCGGCAGCAGGACGAGGCCCCGATCCTCATCGAGGGCGGTGGACAGCGCTTCAGTGGACATGGGCTTCCTCGGGGTTAAGGAAGGCGAAGGCGGCGTAACCCACCACATGGTCGGGATCGCCCGCGGTATCGCCGGAATTGCGCAAATCCAGCAATTCGGGCCGCAGCCCATGGCGGCGCGCGGCGAGCAGAAGCCCATTGACCGGCGTGCCGCCGCAGGCCTGCTCGTGGGTCACGCTGGAAAGGGCCAGGATGCGTTTTGCCGTTTCCGTGTCGATGCGTTGCGCGAGCTCATAGGGCAGGTAATGGGAAAGATCGGAGCTGATGACGATCAGGGTTTCCGGTCCGCCCCACAGGCGCTCCAGCACCTCGGCCACTTCCTCCGCCGTCGCATCACCCACCACCAGCGGAACGAGGGTGAAATCGTCGAGCACCTTCTGTAGGAAAGGGAGTTGCACCTCGAGGGAATGTTCCCAAGCGTGGGCGGGCGCGCTTTCCACCACTTGGGGCAGGCCACGCAGGCTGGCCACTGCCGCCCCATCCACGGGCACGAGGCCCAGCGGCGTGGCGAAGGCCTCCACACCGGGCAGGGCAAGCCCGCGCACGGGCACGCGGTGCGCCGGCCCCAGCAGGACCACCCGCCGGATGCGGTCGCGGCCGGCGGCGATGCGCTGGTAGGCGGTCGCGGCAATAGGGCCGGAGTAGATGTATCCGGCGTGGGGTACAATCACAGCCTTGGGCACCGGCCCCGGCGTTTGCCGCGCCTGAGCCAGGAGATGGTCGAGATCGTAGGCGAGCTTGGCCGCATTGCCGGGATAGAAAGTGCCGGCCACGGCGGCGGGTCGAACGGCAGACATGGCGCCTCTCCTTAAGTTGGCCTCTGGCGTGGGAATGGGGCCGCGCCGGTGAATTTCAATTTCCACTATAGACCTCTCCCGCCCCCTCATGGTCGAGTGTTTTGCCCTGATTCCCGCCGCCGGCAGCGGCAGCCGCATGGGGCGGGAACTTCCCAAGCAATATCTGCCCCTGGCCGGCCGGCCCATGCTGTGGCACGCCGTGCGCACCTTGGCCCAGCATCCCAGAATCCGCCGCGTGTATGTAGTGCTCGCGGCGGAGGATCCCCATTTCGCCGAGAGCGACTTCAGCGCCTTTGCGCCCCGTCTGCGGGTGCTGCGCTGTGGCGGGCAGACCCGTGCTGCCAGCGTGCGCAACGGCCTGCGGGCGATGGCGGAGGAGGTGGGCGCGGAGGACTGGGTGCTGGTGCACGATGCGGCGCGTCCGTGTCTGCGTCCCCATCACGTGGATGCCCTGATCGCGCAGGTGGAGACGGACAGCGTGGGCGGCATTCTCGCCATTCCCGTGGCCGACACGCTGAAGCGCGCCGATTCCGGCGGACGCATCGAGGCCACACAACCCCGCGAAGGCCTGTGGCAGGCGCAAACCCCGCAGATGTTCCGCCATGGGCTTCTGCTTTCCGCCCTCGAGCGGGCGACGGAGGCGCCCACCGATGAGGCGGGCGCGGTGGAGGCGCTGGGCCTGCGGCCCCGGCTGGTGGAGGGGGATGTGCTCAATCTCAAGGTCACCTGGCCGCGGGACCTGAGACTCGCCGAGCTCATCCTCCGCGATGCGGAGGCGCAGACATGATGCGCGTAGGTCAGGGTTTCGACGTGCACGCCCTGGTGGAAGGCCGCAAACTCATCCTGGGCGGTGTGGAAATTCCCTTCCCCCTGGGACTTTTGGGACATTCGGATGCGGACGTGCTGTTGCACGCCATCTGCGATGCCCTGCTGGGAGCTGCCGCCTTGGGGGATATCGGCAGGCATTTCCCGGACACCGACCCCCGCTACCGGGGCATAGACAGCCGGCGACTCCTGCGCCAGGTGGCGGCCACGCTGCGCGAAGCCGGCTGGCAGGTGGTCAATGTCGATGCCACCGTCATCGCCCAGGCGCCCCGGCTTGCCCCGTACATTCCGCAGATGGTGCGCCACATTGCCAGCGATCTGGCGGTGGAGGAGGGTTGTATCAACGTCAAGGCGACCACCACGGAAAAACTGGGCTTCACTGGACGCGGCCAGGGCATCGCTGCCCAGGCCGTCTGTCTCATCCGTCGGGAATGAGGCGGATGCGGCTTTTCTTCGCCCTCTGGCCAGAGGAGCCGGTGCGCCGGCAGCTTGCGGAACTGAGCCTCAAGGTGCGCCAATCCTGCGGCGGCAGGGCCACCCCCTTCGACAACCTCCACCTCACCCTGGTCTTCCTCGGCCAGGTGGCGGAGGAAGAGATCGGAAAAGTGCGCGGCGCGGCGGAGGAGGTGCAGCTTCCCGGTTTCGAGCTGCGCCTTACTGATCTGGGCTTCTGGCCCGCCAAGGGCATCGCCTGGATCGCCCCCGGCAACCCGCCGCGCACCCTCTTCGACCTGGCGGGGGAGCTTGCCAGCCGGCTCGCCGCGCGGGGCTTCCGCCTGGAGACGCGGCCCTACGTGCCCCACCTCACCCTGCTGCGCCGCGCCCGCTGCGACGGGGTGAGCCTGCCGGCGGTGGATATCGCCTGGCCGGTGCGGCAGTTCGTGCTGGTCGCCTCCACCCTGTCAAGCCACGGCGCGAGCTACGAAAGGCTTGGCGTCTGGCCCCTTGCGGCAAAGGCCGGCGTCGATTGACCCGCCTGGGGCGGGTATTTTTGTGCGGCAAGGCGTGGGGTCGTGGATCAGATGACAATCTGCTCCCGCAGCCGCTCGTAGATCTCCCTTTCCGGCGTTTTGGTGTAGTCCTTCTCGATGGTGTCGGTGACGAGCTCCGCCGTCTGCGCATGGAGCCGCTGCTTGAGCATGCCCATGAACGGGGTGGAGGCGACCAGCACCAGCCGCTGGAACTTGCCTGCCGCCCGTTCGTGGTCCAGCAGCTTGGCGACTTCCAGGGCAAATTCCTCGGCCTCGTGGGTCTTGGGATCGGTGGCAGGCTGACGCGAGCCATGGCCGTTACCCACGCTTTGCATGTAGCCGGGGCGGTCGGTCACCAGGTCGGCCCGTTTCATGCGACTTTCCGGATGTTGGAGCTCGGTGATGAGGTGCAGTCCCTTGTTGCGCTCGTAGATACGGGCCACGCTGGCGTTGGCGACGACGACCCAGGTGATGCTCATGTTTCGACTCCTGAATGAAAGACAAACGTGACTATAGCCTAACGGCCGCCAGCGCGCGATTCAAGATGAGCGTATCCATTTTCGGCCAGGATCTGGCGGGCGAGCGCCTCGAAGGCGGCCGGCGAAATGTCCTCCGGCGCGAAACGGGGGGCCTCATCGAGCGCTGGATAGTGGCGGGCCATGGAACGCGCGTAAGTCGGGTCGTAGTGTTTTTCCAGAAGGTCGAGCACCAGCTCGTCCCAACGTCCGGCGCCGGCGAGGGCCTTCCAGGCTGCGATTCTTTTTTCCCCGTGTAGCTCCCGCAGGCAGGCTAAGCGTGCGAGCAGCATTTCGGGCTCGGCGAGGAAGTGCCGGTATTCCTCCTGCAAAAGCGCCACCCGTTGCGCGATGGGGGGCTCCAGGCGGATGACGCGGCCCGCTTGCCACATGCGCTGGATGATGGCCTCGGGCACGCGCAGATTGCCAATCTTTTTGCTCTCCCCCTCGACGAACACCGGCGCGGCCGCATCGAAGCGGTTGAGTGCCGCCCAGATCTGGCTTTCAAACCATTTCTGGCCGGGCTGGGGCTGGTCGGGGAGGCTACCCAGAACGGAGCCGCGATGGGCGGCGAGTGCCTCCAGGTCCAGCACCTGCGCCCCCTGCCGCGCCAGGGCCGCCAGCAGACGGCTTTTGCCCGAACCGGTGGGGCCGCAGATGACATGGAAGGAAAACCGCTGCGGCAGGCTGGCGAGGGCCTCGATCACATGACGTCGGTAGGCCTTGTAACCCCCTTCCAGGCGCGCCACCTTCCAGCCGATCTCGCCCAGGATGTGGGCCATGGCGCCGCTGCGCTTGCCGCCCCGCCAGCAGTAGACGAGGGGACGCCACTCCCGCGGCTTGTCCATCAAACGCTTTTCCAGATGCTCGGCGATGTTGCGGGAGACGAGTGCCGCCCCTACCCGTTTCGCCACGAAGGGCGAGGCCTGTTTGTAGAGGGTACCCACATGGGCGCGCTCCGCGTCATAGAGGACCGGCAGGTTCACCGCGCCGGGGACGTGGTCCTCGGCGAATTCCGACGGCGTGCGCACGTCGATGATCTCGTCAAAGGTGGTGAGCTGTGCTACGGTAACGATGCCTGTCATGGCCCCTTCTGGTCCGGCCGCGGCGAAAATAAATATTGTACCCCGCCGGCCAGGGACCGGTCCTTTCCCTGAGCGTCCTGTTCACCCACCCATGAGCGAAATCAAACTGACCCAGTATTCCCACGGGGGCGGCTGCGGCTGCAAGATCGCGCCGGCGCTGCTGTCCCAGATCCTTGGTGAGGTTTCCAAGGCCGCTGCCTTTCCGGACCTCCTCGTCGGCAGCGAGACCAGCGACGATGCGGCGGTCTACCGCCTCAACGACAGCCAGGCCATCGTTGCCACCACCGATTTTTTCATGCCCATCGTCGATGACCCCTACGATTTCGGCCGCATCGCCGCCACCAACGCCCTTTCCGACATCTACGCCATGGGCGCGCGGCCTATCCTTGCCCTGGCCGTGGTGGGCATGCCGGTGGACAAACTGCCGGTGGAGGTGATCCGGCGCATCCTCGAGGGTGGCAGCAGCGTGTGCGCCGCGGCGGGCATTCCCATCGCCGGCGGACACTCCATCGACGCGCCGGAACCCATCTACGGCCTTGCTGCCCTGGGCGTCATCCACCCCGCGCAGGTGAAGCGCAACGATCAGGCGAAGGCCGGCGACCATCTCATTCTGGGCAAGCCCCTGGGGGTGGGCATCATGAGTGCCGCCCTCAAGAAGGGACGGCTTGCGCCTGACGCCTACGGGCAAATGGTCGCCACCACCACCCAGCTCAACACGCCGGGGACGTTGCTTGCGGAAATGCCGGGGGTGCACGCCATGACCGATGTCACCGGCTTTGGCCTTCTCGGACACCTCCTGGAAATCTGCCGGGGTTCCCGCCTGGCGGCGCGGGTGGAGTGGGCGCGCGTGCCCATTCTGCCCGGCGTGGCAGCGCTGGTGATGGCGGGCTTTGCCCCCGGTGCGGCGGATCGCAACTGGGCAAGCTACGGCCACGAGGTCCGTCTGCCCCACGGCTTTGCGGAGTGGCAGCGCAAAATCCTCTGTGATCCGCAAACGAGCGGGGGGTTGCTCGCGGCCTGCGCTGCGGAAGCGGTGGCAGACGTGCTGGCCACCTTCGCCCGCGAGGGCTTCACCGCCGCCGAAATCGGCACCCTCGAAGCGGGTGAGGCGAAGGTCGAGGTGGTGTGATCAGGGCTGTGCCGGCAAGCAAAGTGGGACAGGACGCCATGGCAAAAAAACGCGAAACTCCATCCAAGCGCCCCATCGAAACCTACGAGCACAAGGACAAGGCGCGCCTCAATAATCCCCCCGTAGGGCTGGTGACACCCGACACCGACCCCGACGCGGGGCAGAAGAAAAAACGCTACGCCTACGATCCCCACCTCGATCCGCAGCTCATTTGGGCGGGCAAGGCGGAGCACACGTCGTTTGAAGTGCCGACGGTCTCCCTGCACGTGCACGAGCTCATCGAACCGCGCACGATCATCAAGGCAGTGCGTAAGCGAAACGGCAACGGCCAGGCGCTTCAGCTCGGTCTCTTCGAAAAGGAACGTAAAGAGCCGCTGCGCAACGCGATCGAGTTCTACCGGCACAAGCACGGCTGGACGAACCGGCTGATTGCCGGGGATTCGCTCTTGGTGATGAACTCGCTGCTCGAAAAAGAAGGCATGGCCGGCAAGGTGCAGATGATCTACATCGACCCGCCCTACGGCATCAAATACGGCTCCAACTTCCAGCCCTTCGTTAACAAGCGCGACGTGAAGGACGGCAAGGACGAGGATTTGACTTCAGAACCCGAGCAGATCCGCGCCTTCCGCGATACCTGGGAGCTGGGCATCCACTCCTACCTCACCTACCTGCGCGACCGGCTGCTGCTGGCGCGGGAACTGCTGCATGAATCCGGCAGCATCTTCGTGCAGATCTCAGATGAGAACGTCCACCACGTGCGGGAGCTGATGGATGAGGTGTTTGGGGAAGCGAATTTCGTACGTTTGGTAATCTTCCAGAAGACGGGGGGCCTGGTTCAAGGTTTCCTTCCCCGGACATGCGATTTTCTGATCTGGTATGCGAAAGACCGAGCTCTCGCAAAATTTCGGCCGCTTTACTTGCCCCGTTCATCGAATCCAAGCGAATACACGCACATTGAGCTACGAGACGGCGAACGGCGGTCTTTGACGCCCGATGAGCGAAAAAGTTTGATGAACACGCCCGAAGGCAGACTCTATTCAACAACATCCCTCGAATCGGCTAACCCCACCTTTCCTTTTGAATTTAGTGGCAAGGAGTTCGTTCAGAGATGGAAAACAAACGAGAACGGGCTCAGGAAACTCGACATGGCAGGCAGGCTGAGCGCCGAGGGCAAGACACTGCGGTATGTCCGCTTCTTTGAAGACTTTCCTGTTCGTGAGCTACAGGATGTATGGTCGGACACGATGGGCGAACGCAATATGGTTTATGTAGTGCAAACAAACACAACTGTTTGTGAGCGTTGCCTCCTCATGACCACCGACCCGGGCGATTTGGTCTTCGATCCCACCTGTGGCAGCGGCACCACCGCCTACGTGGCCGAGCAGTGGGGCCGGCGTTGGATCACCTGCGATACCTCGCGCGTGGCCATCACGCTTGCCCGCCAGCGGCTGATGACCGCGGTCTTCGACTATTACGAGCTGGCGCACCCCGAAGAGGGTGTCGGCTCCGGCTTCAAGTACAAAACCGTGCCGCACGTCACGCTTAAGTCCATCGCCAACAACCCGGAGATCGACGGCATCTACGCCCGAATGCACCCAGCGGTGGAAAAGGCTCTGGCGGAGCTCAACGCCGCGCTGAAACACCCCTCTCCCGCCGGGAGAGGGGCCGGGGGTGAGGGCTATCCCCGTTTCAAAGTCACCACCGGCGGGCGCGCGGGACATTTCGTGGATTTTGCCGCCCCTGACGGTCAGACCTTCACCATGCCCAGCGGGCAGATCGTCCCAGCCAATGAGCTGGTCGAATGGGAAGTGCCTTTTGAGTTCCCTGCCGACTGGCCGGTGCAGGCCCGCGACGCCTTCGAGGCCTTCCACGCCGCCCGCCGCGCGCTGCAAAAGGAAATCGATGCTGCCATCGCCCGCCATGCGCCGCAGGAGACCCTTTACGACCAGCCCTACGTGGACCGCAAGAAGGTGCGCGTTACCGGCCCGTTTACCGTCGAGGCGGTACCGGCACCGGTAGTCAAATCGGTTGATGAAATCCTGGAACACAAGCCGCAGCCCGCAGACCTTTCCATCGCCCGCTCCGGCGAGACGCTGCGCCAGGCAGAATGGCGCGAGGAGCTGCTGCGCACCGGCATTCGTGGGAAGAACGGGCAGTACATCCGCTTTGCGCGCCTCGAGCCGTTGCCCGGCTGCCGCTGGCTGCACGCCGAAGGCGAGACGCGGCCCAGCGATGAAGGGGCAGATTCCGTCCGTGAGGATGTTCCCGCTTATAACCCGGTGCGCGTGGTGGTCTCCTTCGGCCCCGAACACGCGCCGCTGGAGCAGCGGCAGGTGGAGCACGCCTGGGAAGAAGCGCGCACGCTGGTTCCCAAGCCCAAGCTCTTGGTCTTCGCCGCGTTCCAGTTCGACCCGGAAGCGGCCAAGGACATCGACGAGATGAAGCCTGAACTCGCGGGCATGCAGTTCCTCAAGGTTCAGATGAACGCCGACCTTTTGACCGACGACCTCAAGAAAAAGCGCGCTAGCAACGAATCCTTCTGGCTCATCGGCCAGCCGGATGTGCAGGTGGAGCGCATCGTACCCTCACCCCAACCCTCTCCCACTGGGAGAGGGAGTAAGGGTGAGGGCGTTCAGTACCGCGTCTCGGTGCACGGTTTCGATTACTACAACACCAAGACCGGCCAGGTGGAGTCGGGCGGTGCCGACAGAATTGCTGTCTGGCTACTCGACACCGACTACGACGGCCGCAGCCTCTATCCGCGGCAGGTGTTTTTCCCGATGGCGGGAGACAACGAGGGTTGGGCGAAACTCGCAAAGAACCTCAAAGCGGAGATCGACGAGGAGCTGATTGAGGCCTACCGGGGCACGGTGTCGCTCCCCTTCGAGGCGGGGGAACACAAGCGCATTGCGGTCAAGATCGTGGACGACCGGGGGATCGAGAGCCTGAAGGTCATGGAGCTGGAGTGATGGCGCGCACCACCATCGACCGCCTCATCATCAACTCGCCCTACGAGGAACCGCAGCGGTATTGGCGCTACGACCGGGAGACGCGCACCTTCGACCTCGTTGAAGGCCGCCGTCCGGCGGGGTACGTGGTGGCAACGCCGGGATCGAAATCGTTTGATGACCCGGGCATTTTTATCGAAATCCCCTTGGTCAACCAGATCCGCCCGCGGGTCAAGGCCTGGCGCGAGGCCGGGTATCCGGGGGTCACCAGCATCACCAAGCGGCTGCTGGCGCATTGGCGTGATCCGGAGGAATTCGACCGACGGCGGTTTTTCTTCTGCCAGTTGGAGGCGGTGGAAACGCTCATCTGGCTTATTGAGGCGCCGGCGGCGGAGCGCGTGGGCATCGAGATTCCGGGGGACGGTGGGGATTTTCTTCGCCGATGCTGCAAGATGGCGACCGGTACGGGCAAGACCATCGTCATGGCCATGACCATCGCCTGGCACATCCTCAACAAGGTGGCAAATCCCCAGGATGCCCGCTTTTCCAAGAACGTGCTGGTGATCGCCCCAGGACTGACGGTGAAGAAGCGGCTGGCCGTGCTGGAACCCGCGGCCGAAGGCAATTACTACGAAGCGTTCGACATTGTTCCATCAGGCCTGCTCGACAAACTGCGTCAGGGAAAGGTGCTGGTGCGCAACTGGCATGCCCTGGCCTGGGAATCCGAGGCGCAACTGAAAAAGCGCAAGACCGTGGACAAGCGGGGCGCGAAGAGCGACGAAGCCTATACCCGCGAGGTGCTGGGAGAGATGGCCAATGCGCGCAATCTCCTTGTGATCAACGATGAGGCGCATCATGCTTGGCGCGTGAACTGGGAGGCCGAGGGCAAGTACCTTCGTCAGCGCGACCTCAAGGACAGTGCCGAGGAGGCGACGGTGTGGATCGGCGGCCTGGACCGACTACAGCGGACACGGGGCATCCTCACCTGCTATGACTTTACCGCCACGCCTTTCACGCCTTCGGGTAAGCGAAGCAGCGAGGAGGCGCTCTTCGGCTGGATCGTCAGCGACTTTGGCTTGAACGATGCCATCGAATCGGGTTTGGTGAAGACCCCGCGGGTGGTGGTCCGCGACGACGCCGTGCCAAACGCCCAAACCTACAAGTCACGCCTGTACCACATCTATAACGACCCGGATGTGAAGGACGACCTGAACCGGCGGGCCAACCCCGATGAGCCGCTGCCCGATCTGGTGCTGAATGCCTACTACTTGTTGGGCTACGACTGGCGCGAGACGTTGAGGGCGTGGCAGGCCGCCGGGCTGCGCACCCCACCGGTGATGATCACGGTATGCAACCGGACGGAAACGGCGGCGCGGATCAAGCACGCGTTTGATACTAGGCGCATCCACATTGACGAGCTGTGCGACCCGGAGCGCATCCTGCACATCGACTCCAAAGTGCTGGACCAGGCCGAAGCGCAGGAAGAAGCCCTCACCCCAACCCTCTCCCAAGGGGAGAGGGAGCCTGATGACGAAGCAGAAGCAGAGCAGACAGCCCCACCCGAACGTCAATTGACCAAGACCGAGCAGGCGGAACTGCTGCGTCAGACCGTGGACACGGTGGGCAAGGCCGGACAGCCCGGCGAAAAGATTCAAAATGTCATTTCGGTCGGCATGCTCTCCGAAGGGTGGGATGCCAAGACGGTCACGCACATCATGGGGCTGCGGGCCTTCACGTCGCAGCTTCTGTGCGAGCAGGTGGTAGGCCGAGGCCTGCGGCGCACGTCCTACGATCTAAACCAGGAGACGGGCCTGCTCGAGCCCGAGTACGTCAACATCTTCGGCGTGCCTTTCACCTTCCTGCCTCATGAAGAAGGGGAGGGCGGCCCGCCTCCGCCGCCGCAGCCGAAGACTGCCGTCGAGCCCGATCCAGCCAAAGCGCAGTACGAGATTCGCTGGCCAAACGTCGTGCGCATTGAGCGCGTGTTTCAACCCAGGCTGGCGCTGGATTGGGCGGCGGTGCGTCCGCTGGTGCTGGACGCCTCCCAAACGCCTCAGGTAGCGGAGCTCGCGCCGATCATCGCGGGTAAGCCGGATGTGACAAAGATCGAGCGCATCGAACTGGAACGGCTGGCGCGGGAATTCCGCACCCAGCGCATCATTTTCGAGACCGCGCGGGATGTCTTCGACCAGATGAAACACACCTGGCAAGGGAGCCGCGAAGTCTTGCTGGCGCAATTGGTGCGGATCGTCGAGCAATTTATCCGCTCCGACCGGATCGCCATCTCGCCGCCCCTCTTCTACCAGGACGAACTGCGCCGGCGGCTACTCATCACCCTCAACATGTCGCGAGTCGTCCAGCACGTCTGGGAGGCCGTACGGCAGGAGAATACGGAGAGACTCACACCGGTCTTCGACCGCGACCACCCTATCCGATCCACGGCCGAGACGCGCACCTGGTATACCGGCAAGCCCTGCGAGCGTACCAAGAAGTCGCACATTAACGTGTGCGTTTACGACAGCACCTGGGAGGCATCGGCGGCCTTTGTGCTCGACAATAGCGAATCCGTGGCCGCATGGGCGAAAAATGATCACCTGGGGTTCGAGATCCTGTATGTCTATCGCGGCGTGATACGCAAGTATCGGCCGGATTTTCTGGTGCGCCTTGCCAACGGGACCATGCTCGTACTGGAAACAAAGGGCAGGGAAAGCGAGGAAGATGCCGTGAAGCATCGCTATCTTGACGAATGGACGCAAGCGGTGACGGCGCAGGGGGGATTTGGGCAGTGGCATTGGGCCGTCGCCCATCATCCCGGTGAAATCAGGGACGTGCTGGCGGCAAACCTTACCTGATCGCCGGACCGTGCCTGCGGTGGCGGGTAAGGCCCTTCTCCTTCGCGGTCAGAGGGCAGGGTGAGGGGGCGTCAAAGCAAGCCGTGGTCGCTCTTGTCCCCAAGGGTTACCGGATTTTTTGGGAAACGCTGAAGATGCCCTCTCCAAGGAGCTGGACTGTAACTCGCTGATGTCATTGGCCAATCAGCCTGCCTTGCGCTCCTTGTGGGGTGGAGAGGGGAATGAATCAGCGTTTGCCCAAGGACAAAGGCGAAAGTGACGGAACCCGGTTCCGACCCGGGGGCGAGTTCCGGTGTCCGTGGTCTGGGAGCGCGCCTGGCGCGGAACCCTTGCACGCCGAAATCGGCACCCTCGAAGCGGGTGAGGCGAAGGTCGAGCTGGTGTGATCAGGCAACCGGCCGCACGGGCGGGGTCTCCGGCTGGCGGCGCTCGCCGCGGCGGCGCTCGACGCCGTTCCACCGCGCGGTGGGGTTGGCCTGGCGGCGTTCCCGCAAGCGCCTTTCCACCGGGATGAATTCCACCTCGTAGAGGGGAAGGGGCGTACCGGTCATGGCTGGATCGTCTCCCGGGTTCATCCCCATCAAGGATAGCCGCATACCCGTGACAGGGGGATTAAACCTGCTTCACCTTAACCCTTTGTAATTTCCGCCGGGCAAAGGGGGTGAATTAGAATCGGGATGTCATCTTAGGCAGGGGGAATTGCCGTGAAGTTCCTGATCATCGAGGACGATCATTCCGCCGCGGATTTCCTGCGCAAGGGTCTGGGCAATTTCGGTTACGAGGCGGATGTGGCCCACGACGGCGAAGAGGGGCTCGACATGGCCCGCAAGACCGATTACGACCTCTGGCTCATCGACGTCATGCTGCCCAAGCGGGATGGATTGTCGGTGCTCAAATGCCTGCGCGAGGAGGGCAAGCAGGTGCCGGCCCTCATCCTTTCCGCCCGCGGCCAGGTGGATGACCGGGTCGAGGGCCTGCGGGCGGGCGGCGACGATTACGTGGTCAAACCCTACGCCCTCAACGAGTTGCAGGCGCGCATCGAGGCGCTTTTGCGCCGGGCGAAAAACTACGGCAAGCATCCGGAAACCGAGCTCACCGTGGGTGATCTGCACATGGACCTGCTTTCCCGCAAGGTCAGCCGCGCCGGCCAGGAGATTTACCTCAAGCCGCGGGAATTCCGTCTGCTCGAATACCTGATGCGCCACGCCGGCCAGGTGGTGACGCGCACCATGCTGCTGGAGAACGTCTGGGATTACTACTTCGACCCCCAGACCAACGTGGTGGACGTGCACATCAGCCGGCTGCGCTACAAGATCGACAAGTATTTCCCCAAACCCATGCTGCATACCGTGCGCGGTACCGGCTATGTGCTGCGGCCGGCGGAGGACACGCCCCCGCAGGAAGCGGAAAAAAGCGGAAAATAACCGCCGGTGCCGCTGCCCCTCGCTTCCTTCTTCCGCTTTCTCCGTTCCACTCCTGCGCGGCTCACGCTCGGCTTCGTCTCCCTTTATCTGGTGGGCACCCTGCTGGTGTTCGCCTACCTGAGCTTCCAGATCAAGGCTGCCCTCATCGCGCAGATCGACAAGGCGCTCCTTGACCAGCAGAGTCTGCTCACCGTGCAGTACCGGGACAGTGGCACCGCGGGGTTGTTCCGGGCCATCGAAAGCGAGCTTTTGTCCAAGGGCAAACGGGAGCGCAACTACCGCATCCTGGACCGCAACGGGCGGGTGGTGTTCGAGGCGGGCGAGCTCACCCTTCCCGAAGTCAAACCCTTCAAAGGGGTGCAGGACATGCGGATTCCACCGGTGGGGGGCGAGCCGGGGGGCCACGCCCGCGCGGTGAGTTTCCGTCTCGGGGACCGCTACACGGTGTATCTTGCCCACAGCACCCAGTCCATCGACCGCACCATGCAGGGTTTCTGGATGGCGCTCATCCAGGCGCTCATCCTCATCCTGCTGGTGGGGGTGGGACTGGGCTACTGGCTGGGGCGCCGCTTCTGGTCACAGATCGAGGCGTTCAACCAGATGGCGATGAAGATCGTCAATTCCGCCAACCTCTCCAACCGGCTGCCGGTCAAGGGGGAGGACGAATTCGCGGTGTTGGCGAGCAATATGAACGCCATGCTGGACCGCATCGAGAAACTGTTCCAGGGTATCCGGCAGGTGAGCGACAACATCGCCCACGACCTGCGCAGCCCGCTCACCCGTCTGCGCGCCGACGTGGAGGTGGCCCTGCAGCAGGGGGATGAGAGAACCTATCGGGAAACCCTGGAACGGGCACTGGAGGAACTGCAGAAGATGCAGGAGATTTTTCAGGCCCTGCTTTCCCTGGGCCAGGCGGAAGCCGGCAGCCTGCAGATCCGCAAGAAACCTCTGGATCTATCCGCGCTCCTCGAAGACGTGGTGGAACTCTACGCCCCCCTCATGGAGGAAAAGGAGCAGCACCTCACCACGCGGATTCCCGCCGGGGTCACCATCAGCGGCGACCGGCAGCTCCTCGCCCAGGTGTTCTCCAATCTCTTCGACAATGCCATCAAGTACGTGCCGGCAGGGGGGCAGATCGAGCTCGCGCTGGCGCGGCGGGGTGAGCGGGTGGAGATCGTCATCGCCGACAGCGGGCCCGGCATCCCCGTGGAGATGCGGGAAAAGGTCTTCGACCGCTTCGTGCGGGTGGATCCCAGCCGCACCCTGCCCGGCACCGGGTTGGGGCTATCCCTGGTGAAGGCCTTCGTGGAGCTGCACGGCGGCTCCATCAGCCTCGCCGCCAGCCGCCTGGGCGGGGCGGCGTTCACCATCGTGCTGCCGGTGCAGTGATGCGGCGTGTTTACACCGCCGCCGACCTGCCGGACGCCCACCTCGTCCTCGGCCTGTTGCAAAGGCACGGCATTGCGGCGCGGGTACTCAAGGAGCATGCGCGGGGAGGCATGGGTGAGTTGCCGGTGGGCGAAACCGCTCCGGAAGTCTGGATCGACGAGGATGTCGACTTCGAGCGTGCCCTTGCCGTGGTGCGTGCTTACGAGAGTGCCCCGCGGGCGGTGCCCGACATTTTCTGCCCCTTTTGCGGCGAGGCCTCGCCGGCGACCTTCGATTTCTGCTGGAACTGCGGCGCGGCGCTGTGATGGTCAGCGCAGCAGCGGCGCAAGGGCGGGCCAGACCGTCTCCAGAATGAGCGGCTGCGCCTCGGCCGTGGGGTGGAGTCCATCGGCCTGGAAGAACCGCCGCTCACCGGCGATTTTCTCCAGGAGGAAGGGCACATACGCCACCTTGTGGCGCCGCGCGAGCCTGCCGAAGAGGGCGTGGAAGGGTTCGGTATAGGCGGGCCCGTAGTTGGGCGGCAGCCGCATGCCGAGGAGCAGCACCCGCGCACCCGCATCCTTGGCCAGGGTGATCATGGCCGAAAGGTTCTCTTCCGTCTGCGTGAGCGCAAGCCCCCGCAGACCATCGTTCGCCCCCAGCTCCAGGATCACGAGCTGCGGCCGGTAGCGGGCCAAAAGCTCAGGCAGCCGGTTGCGTCCCCCCGCCGTGGTTTCCCCGCTTATGCTGGCATTCACCACCTCATGGGGAAACTTTTCCTGCCGCAGACGACTCTGCAGAAGGCTGACCCAGCCCGCTTCCCGCGGCACGCCATAGGCGGCGGCCAGACTGTCGCCCAGCACCAGGATGCGCGGGGCGGACGAGGCAGCGATCGCCGCGTTGCCCAAAAGGAAGCCCAAGGCGAGAATCGCCCATGCGCCCCCACGAAGAAGCATTTTCATGACAGATCCCATCATCCGCACCATTGGCCTTGGCAAGGAGGTCCCGCTGGAGAGCGGGCGGCTTGCCATCCTCAACGAAGTCTTTCTGGAAGTCAAAGCCGGCGAGTCCCTCGCCATTCTCGGCGCCTCGGGCTCGGGCAAGTCCACCCTGTTGGGGTTGCTTGCGGGCCTCGATGTTCCCACCCGCGGCCAGGTGTACTGGAACGGGCAGGAGATCTTCGCCCTCGATGAGGATGCGCGCGCCGCCCTGCGGGGCCGTCTGGCGGGCTTCGTCTTCCAGTCGTTTCACCTTCTGCCGGCACTCACCGCCTGGGAGAACGTCATGCTGCCGCTCGAACTCACAAAGGTGCCCGATGCCCGGCAGCGCGCCCGGGATATTCTGGAGCGGGTGGGGCTCCGCGAGCGGCTCAATCACTATCCCCGGCAGCTTTCCGGCGGTGAGCAGCAGCGGGTGGCCGTGGCACGCGCCTTCGTCACCCGGCCGGCCATTCTCTTTGCCGATGAACCCACCGGCAACCTGGATGAGACCACCGGCGCCCGGGTGATCGATCTTCTCTTCGATCTCAACCGGGAGCAGGGCACGACCCTGATCCTCGTCACCCACGATCCCGCCTTGGCGGGACGTTGCCAGCGGCGCCTGCTGCTTCAGGGGGGAAGGCTGGGGGGGAACCCATGAGACTTGCCCTGCGGCTGTTGTGGCGGGAATGGCGGGCGGGGGAAATCCGCGTTCTGCTGGCCGCCCTGGTGGTGGCGGTGGCCGCCGTGACGACCGTGAGTTTTTTCACCGACCGGGTCCAACGGGCGCTGGCCCGTCAGGCCAACGAGCTGATCGCCGCCGATGCCGTACTGGTGAGCGACCATCCGCCCTCGCCGGAGGCCGCCCGGCGCGCCCTTGCCCTGGGGTTGCGGGTGGCCACGACCGCCACCTTCCCCAGCATGGTGGTGGCCGGCGATCGCATCCAGCTTGCCGAAATCAAGGCGGTGAGCAGCGGCTATCCGCTGCGGGGCAGGCTGAGGCTGAACGCGGGCGTGGAAGGCGAAGTGGCGCACGGCCCAAAGCCCGGTACCGTCTGGGTGGATGGCCGGCTGTTGCGTCAACTGGATCTTCAGGTGGGCGGGCGCGTGGGTGTGGGGGCGCGGCAATTCGTGGTGGCGGCGGTGCTGGAGCGGGAGCCCGACCGGGCGGCGGATTTTTTCAGCATCGCCCCCCGACTCATGCTCCATGAAGATGATCTTGCCGCCACGGGCCTCGTCACGGAAGGCAGTCGCGTGATCTACCGGCTCCTGGTGGCGGGCTCGCCGCAAGCGGTGGACGCCTGGCGGCGGGCCATGGCGGCCTTGCTGGAACGCGGCCAGCGGCTGGAGGGCGTGGCCGATGCGCGTCCGGAAATCCGCACCGCCCTGGAGCGGGCGCAGCGCTACCTGGGGCTTTCCGCTCTGGTGGCCGCGGTGCTGGCCGGGGTGGCCGTGGCCCTCGCCACGCGGCGCTTCGTCGAGCGCCATCTCGATGGCTGCGCGGTGATGCGCTGCCTGGGCGCGGGCCAGCGGCGCATCTTCGGCCTCTACGTGATCCAGTTCGCCCTGCTGGGAGTGTTGGGGGGCGTGGGCGGCGGTCTCATCGGCGTGATCGCCCAGGAAGCCTTGGTACGGCTTGCCATCGCCCAGCTCCAGATGGACCTGCCGCCGCCCGGCAGCTGGCCCCTCTTGGAGGGGATTGGCATCAGCCTGGTGTTGGTCCTGGCCTTCGGCGCCCTTCCCCTCGCGCGGTTAAGCCAGGTGCCCACCCTGCGCGTGATCCGGCGGGAACTCGCGCCGCCCACGGGGCTTGGCCTTGCCGGGTCCCTCCTGGGGGCGGCGGTCCTGGCGGCGCTTTTTGTGAGTAAGGCCGGCGAACTGCGCCTGGGCTTCCACGTAGCCGCAGGTCTTGCCGGCGTGCTGATTGCAGCGTGGCTTGCGGCCCTGGCCCTGGTCTGGTCACTGGGGCCGCTGCGTCGCAAGGCGCGGGGCGTGGTCTTCTACGGCTTGACCCAGATTCAGCGCCGCCAGCAGACAAGCCGCCTTTCCATCATGGCCTATTCCCTGGGCCTCATGGCACTCTTCCTGCTCACCCTCGTGCGCGGCGATCTGCTGGCGAGCTGGCAAAAACGCCTGCCCCCCGATGCCCCCAACCGCTTTCTCATCAACGTGCAGCCTGACCAGGTTGAGCCGGTGCGCGCTTTCCTCCTGCGCGCCGGTCTCGCCGCTCCCGAGTTTCACCCCATGGTGCGCGGGCGGTTGATGGCCATCAATGACCGCCCCGTCTCCGCGCGGGATTACGAAGATGAGCGCAGCCGCCGCCTCGTGGAGCGGGAATTCAATCTCTCCTGGGCGCGCGCGCCGCGTGCCGACAACCGGCTGGTGGCGGGACGTTTCTGGGGGCGGGAAACGGCTCCACCCCAGTGGTCCGTGGAAGAGGGCATCGCCCAGCGCCTGGGCATTCGCCTGGGCGACCGTCTGCGCTTCGATGTCGCAGGCCAGCTCATTGAAGCACCCGTCACCAGCCTGCGCCATGTGGACTGGGATTCCATGCGGGTCAATTTCTTCGTCATCGGCACGCCGCAGATGCTGCGCGATCAGCCGACGAGCTATATCACCAGTTTTCACCTGCCCGTGGGAGGCGAGGCGGTGCTCGATGCCCTGGTGCGTGCCTACCCCAACATCACCGTGATCGATGTTGCGGCAATCCTCCGGGAGGTGCGCGCCATCATGGAGCGGGTGGCGCAGACGGTGGAATTCGTGTTTGTTTTCACCCTGCTCGCGGGGCTTGTCGTGCTCTATGCGGCCGTGCTCGCCACGCGGGATGAAAGGGTCTATGAAGCGGCGGTGATGCGCGCGCTGGGCGCGCGGCGGCGTCAGCTCCTCCTCGCCCAGGCAATGGAATTCGCCGTCATCGGCGCCCTGGCCGGCCTGTTGGGTGCAGGGGGTGCGGCCGCGGTCGGCTCACTCCTTGCCACGCGCTTCTTCGACCTGCCCCTGCAGCTATCGCCCGCCCTTTGGCTTGCGGGCATCGTCGCCGGCAGTCTGGGCATGATCATCACCGGCAGCCTCGCCACCCGCCGCGTGCTTGACACCCCGCCCCTGGCGGTGCTGCGGGGCTGAGGCAGGCGCTCCGGGCACCACTGCTATCCATGATCGAGCGTGGCAAGGCCGCACCCGCGACCGATTCGCTAGCGCGGCTGGCAGCGGCCCTTGGCTGTGACAGGGACGATTTTCATGGCAGACGGAGAAAAAGAACCGAAAGCGGTGGGGAAGAGGATCAGCGGATGACGACGCCAATGTCGGCGTCCGCTTTGGCGAGCGCGTCGATCCACGCCCACAGCGCGCCGTATTCCATCCAGCCGAGTAGCAGACCGATAGCGAAGACGTGCAGCTCACCACGCCAGTCATGGCCGCCCAGGCGCGCGACGGCCGCCGGCAGGATGGCGCAGAAGAGGACGTATCCGGCGGCAATATTCAGTAACGCATCCGCGGGAGCCTTATAAAGGCATTTCCCGGCGCGCCTTTAGGTACTGGGCGTGGGGTCGATCCCCGGCGCGGGGAAGGCTGGCGTCTTTGCTTCCTAGTTTTGTGGCGCGAGGGTCGATCCCCGCGTGCGCGGGGAAGGGCTGCTCCACGACGCCCCCGCTTGCGGCATCAAGCTGGCCTCGACCACCGGCGGCGCTATTGCAGCCCCTGCCGCCGATCCCATCCTCCCCTCTCCCTCCGGGAGAGGGGCCGCCTCCATCTTCCCCTCTCCCTCGGGGAGAGGGGCCGGGGGTGAGGGAGACACCACCGACGCCGACATCGCCCGGTGGATCCTCGACGCCGCCAGCCTCTACGAAGCCTGACGCGCCCGCATCGACGCTCTCCGCTAGTGGGACGAAGTGACCCATGGCCGATCAAGCCGACCGCGCCAACGATCTGGCGAAACCGCTGCTCGGCGCCGCGCTGGCGCAAAAAAAAAGCCCGTGGGGCCCTCTCCCGCGGGCGTGTGTCTCTGGTGCGGCGAACCGCTTCCCGATAGCCGACGCTGGTGCTCGCCTGAGTGCCGCGACGACTGGGAGCGAATCAGGACTGACTACCACCGGCTCGATGGCCGCCACCACCAGTGAGCGGGCGGTATCCTCGGCGTCGAACCATCCTCCAGCACGACCCAGCCCGCGAGCTCGTCCTCGGTCTGCCTGGCAATCGCATAGCGGAACATCGCGTCGAACGCCGCTGGGTGGGCGCGCCACTGCGCATCGGCCGCCGCCATCATCGCCAGCGCATCCTCGGGCAGCGTGTAGCCTGCATCCTTGAGAAGCTCCAGCGCCGAGCGGGCGCGCAGCACCTCCTCATCGACCACGGCAAAGCCAGCCTCCTCCCACCAGGGGATCTCCTCCTCGCGCACCATGTCATACCATGAAAGGCGCGCAAGCATGAATGCCACCGCTTCATTGAAATCGCCGACGGTTTTCACCATGACAGCCACCCTTTGCTGATCTTGCGCCCACCGGGCTGCATGGGAAGCGCCTCAGGACTGACTACCACGTCTCCGGCCACCACCAGAAGCGCTCGCGGCCATATCCCTCTTCTCTGCGTACCTCGCGACACCATTCGACATGGAGCGGCTCATGCTTCCACGGGCTTTTCGACAAAATCTCGCGCAACGCCTGCAGCTCTTCCGGCGTAATCTCACCGGCCTCATAATCCAGGTTGAGATTGATCGTCCAGGAGGCGATCTCTGCGCCGCCGACCCCTTCCTCTTCCGGGGTTTGCCAGAACACTAACCGATCCGCTTCCAGATCGCGCGCCATAATGACCTCCTCACTGAATGCTCCAAATCAAGCGCATCAGGACTGACTACCACCGGCCCGATGGCCGCCACCACCAGTGGGAAGCGGGCGGCGGCACGGGATCGCCGTTCTCGTCTTCGACCAAGCCCTCCAGCACCCGCGCCTTGTCGGCCGCGTGCTCATGGGCAAAGGCCGCATCGAAGGCTTGCGGGTGCGCGCGCCAGAAGGCATCGATCCGGTCGAGCTCGCCGATGGCCGCGGCATCGAGCAAGCCCATCTCGCGCGCAAACTCGAACATCGATCGCAGCGCGAGTGTTTCATCCATGTCGAACTCCCAGGCCTCGCGGCCATCGACGATCCCGTCAAAACAGGAAAGCGCCCCGTAGGCCAGCGGGCGCCGCACATCGATCTTCAACCGAACCATCGCCGAATTCCTCTCGCCTCGCGTCCCTGTTCCACCACGGCTTCATCGCGCAAGCTGGCCGCCCGGCCTAACGCCTTGACGTGCAGTGTGGCCAGCCGCAGACGCTCCACATCAACCGCCGCGACCAGCCGGCCGCCCGCCGCCTCGCGGTGAAGCGCCGCATACAGCCTGCCTTGCCGGATCGACAGCAGGATGTCCCGCCCAGGCCCCCGGACAAGCTCGTCCTCGGTCTGCCTGACAATCGCATAGCGGAAGAAGTAGGTCAGCGAGCAAAAATGAGCGCGAGCGCGATGGCGACGAAGGCCGCCGCGCCAGCGAATGATCCGCCCAGCGCGGCGAAGGGCGCGGCGGCGGCGAAGAACATGATGGCAAGGGTGCGCATGTAGCCACTGTAGGCAATTTGACGATCGGCATCAAGCTGGCTCTGGACAACCGGGAGATGTCAAGGAATCTGGCCAGGTCGATCCCCGCGTGCGCGGGGAAGGCGGAACGCCGCCTGACCAAGCGCGAATGCCTTGGCCATGTCGCCAATCTTGACCTTCGCCACTTCGACCTTCTGCGCGACCACCCCCATGGCGCGCGCCGACTCGCCCAGGGCCGCCACTGCCTGGCGGTTGTCGGCGGTGATCTTGATCTCGAGCTTGCTATCCGCCATGATGCTCACATGACCGCTGTGCTTGGCATTGCCGCCCTATACGTCATCGTCTGCGCCATCCTGCCGTCGCTCGTTGCGCGCCTGCGCGGCCATGACTGGCGCGGCGAGCTGCGCGTCTTCGCCGTCGGTCTGCTGCTCGGCTGGACGGGATACGGCGCGCTGGTGGCGTGGATCGACGCGCTGGCCGCGCCCGACACCGAAATCATCATCCGCTGACCTCCTTCACCCACCGCTCCCAGTCCTTTTTCTCGGCCTGCGCCACTCGTACGGCCACCGCCATGTCCAGCAGGCGCTGACGGCGCATCGTCCGCGCCGCCGTGAGAAAATTCCGCGCGTCCGTCCAGGCCATCTCCACCACAGGTCGATCCCCGCGTGCGCGGGGAAGGCCAGTCGTGCCGATGCGCTAGCGCGCAAGGAGCAGGTCGATCCCCGCGTGCGCGGGGAAGGCGTCATGGCGGAGTCTCCTGGTGGTGGCGTCAAGGGTCGATCCCCGCGTGCGCGGGGAAGGCACCCCCTCCAGCTCGAAGGTGTTGGTGCTGACGGGTCGATCCCCGCGTGCGCGGGGAAGGCCTGCGACTGGATCGGAAGGACGCCGGCTGCTGGGGTCGATCCCCGCGTGCGCGGGGAAGGCGAGACCTCGCTTTGTCTTGGCAACGCCTACGCGGGTCGATCCCCGCGTGCGCGGGGAAGGCGCATGGGCGATTTCCTGGAGCGAGAGGGTGTCGGGTCGATCCCCGCGTGCGCGGGGAAGGCGTGTGAGCGTGGACATGCCTGACCGCATCGAGCAGGGTCGACCCCGCGTGCGCGGGGAAGGCGTGGCGAATCGGGCTCTGGGAAATGAAGGCTGAGGTCGATCCCCGCGTGCGCGGGGAAGGCGGCTGATCCTTGAGCCACACCAGGGCGGTGAGGGGTCGATCCCCGCGTGCGCGGGGAAGGCTTGGCCTTGGTGATGGCGGAGATGGTGATGGCGGGTCGATCCCCGCGTGCGCGGGGAAGGCACAGGTCGCGTGCTGGACTTGCCGCGCTGCGAGGGTCGATCCCCGCGTGCGCGGGGAAGGCTCAAGGTTGATGTCGTCGGCCTGAAGACGGAAGGGTCGATCCCCGCGTGCGCGGGGAAGGCAAGTGTCCCCCTGCCGCACTGATGATGTTCGTGGGTCGATCCCCGCGTGCGCGGGGAAGGCCGCTTGACCGCGACCGTGCCCTCGTAGAGTTTGGGTCGATCCCCGCGTGCGCGGGGAAGGCCGGGATGCGATATGAGCGAAGCGGAATATTTGGGGTCGATCCCCGCGTGCGCGGGGAAGGCGGAGACGGTGCCTAAGTCCACGGTGAGCCTCACGGTCGATCCCCGCGTGCGCGGGGAAGGCCACGAGTGGGTCGCCGCCCTCGTCGATGCCGGAGGTCGATCCCCGCGTGCGCGGGGAAGGCTGTCGGTGGCGTCGGCGGCCAGAATCACGGGGGGGTCGATCCCCGCGTGCGCGGGGAAGGCTGGCTGATGTCGAGTTTCTCCGGGCGCGACTGGGGTCGATCCCCGCGTGCGCGGGGAAGGCACGTACTGATCGCTGTTGGCAATCATCAGCGGTGGTCGATCCCCGCGTGCGCGGGGAAGGCCCTTGAGCGTCACCCCGCTGCGCGTCAAGCAGAGGTCGATCCCCGCGTGCGCGGGGAAGGCCCGATGTTTTCTGCGCGGGCTGCCAACACGGCGGGTCGATCCCCGCGTGCGCGGGGAAGGCGTGCAAGATGATTCCACTCACGAGCATGAACAAGGTCGATCCCCGCGTGCGCGGGGAAGGCCCAGGCCCGGCCCCGAACAGCGAAATCAGCGGGGGTCGATCCCCGCGTGCGCGGGGAAGGCAGTATGGATCGTGGTCATGGTGCGCTTTTACCAGGTCGATCCCCGCGTGCGCGGGGAAGGCTTCGCTGCGCTTTTCGGAGTCGAACAGGGGGCGGGTCGATCCCCGCGTGCGCGGGGAAGGCGTGGCGCAGTTCAAGCCTGAGGTGCTTGATAGAGGTCGATCCCCGCGTGCGCGGGGAAGGCACGGGGCTGTCGAATGCTAGACCAGGCGCTTGGGGTCGATCCCCGCGTGCGCGGGGAAGGCGGGTTGAGGCTGGTAACGGTGCTAGTAACACCGGGTCGATCCCCGCGTGCGCGGGGAAGGCTCTTCGAGCGGCCGGATGCTCCCCTGCCTCAGGGGTCGATCCCCGCGTGCGCGGGGAAGGCATGCTCAACCAGAGCGCGGACACGGCTCAGAAAGGTCGATCCCCGCGTGCGCGGGGAAGGCGCCGCCGGGATGGCGCCCGTGGTGCCGACGACGGGTCGATCCCCGCGTGCGCGGGGAAGGCGCTGTCGCACATCAGGGCGCGCTGGGTGACGCCGGTCGATCCCCGCGTGCGCGGGGAAGGCTTCAGCCGGATGCGTAGGCCGTCGCCGTAAGGGGGTCGATCCCCGCGTGCGCGGGGAAGGCGAGCACGCACCGCTGGGCAAGTCGGCGGCATCGGGTCGATCCCCGCGTGCGCGGGGAAGGCGGCGGGCTGCCTCCTGGGATCGGCCGCCACGCAGGTCGATCCCCGCGTGCGCGGGGAAGGCACCGGGCTAGCCTCTGCCTTCGGCTTCTCGGCAGGTCGATCCCCGCGTGCGCGGGGAAGGCATCTTGATCCTGTTCGCGTAGCTGGTCGTCCGGGGTCGATCCCCGCGTGCGCGGGGAAGGCAACACCGTGCGCTAAAAAGCGCAAAGCACATCAGGTCGATCCCCGCGTGCGCGGGGAAGGCTCATCAATATCCTTGATGATGCCCACATCCCCGGGTCGATCCCCGCGTGCGCGGGGAAGGCTTCAACGATGGCGCGTGGCAACAGCCGCACGCGGGTCGATCCCCGCGTGCGCGGGGAAGGCATCACCGGCCCGACTCATCAAGGCCGTGTGGTGGGTCGATCCCCGCGTGCGCGGGGAAGGCCGTTGGTGACCGTGCCAGCGCTCACGCTGCTGGGGTCGATCCCCGCGTGCGCGGGGAAGGCTTGGTGAGGCACTCGCGCACGATGTGGGCCGGAGGTCGATCCCCGCGTGCGCGGGGAAGGCCAGCAGCGAGCCATCGACCAGCTATATGCCTGGGGTCGATCCCCGCGTGCGCGGGGAAGGCGCTCACGTAGCTCGCGTTGACGATCGCGCCGGGGGTCGATCCCCGCGTGCGCGGGGAAGGCGCGCCCACCACCCGGCAGCGGCAGCCCCAGCCAGGTCGATCCCCGCGTGCGCGGGGAAGGCTTCGTCCCGGCCACGTCGCCTGCGATCTTCGGGGGTCGATCCCCGCGTGCGCGGGGAAGGCGTTGTAGCCCGGCCATCTTGCGAGGGCCGGGCAGGTCGATCCCCGCGTGCGCGGGGAAGGCGTGTCTTGTTTAACTCGCCGCGCTTGTGGGTGGGGTCGATCCCCGCGTGCGCGGGGAAGGCGCCACTTTCTCGTCTGATGATCCTGTAGGGATGGGTCGATCCCCGCGTGCGCGGGGAAGGCCCGTTGGCGGTCAGGCCGCCAGTTTTCTTGAGAGGTCGATCCCCGCGTGCGCGGGGAAGGCAGGCCAGCGCCCAGTCCCGCAGGCCGGGGGAGAGGTCGATCCCCGCGTGCGCGGGGAAGGCGTCTCATGCTCCAGCGCCGGGTAGGCGCCTGCAGGTCGATCCCCGCGTGCGCGGGGAAGGCGTCCCGGCCAACGAACGCGCCGGATGGCCGCCGGGTCGATCCCCGCGTGCGCGGGGAAGGCTCTGGCCGCCCGCGTGCTGGAGGTCAACGCGGAGGTCGATCCCCGCGTGCGCGGGGAAGGCCGCTGCGGTATGGGCATGCCAAGCGGCACCAGCGGTCGATCCCCGCGTGCGCGGGGAAGGCGCCTACGCGGCTGTATATGTCCGGCACCTTGCGGGTCGATCCCCGCGTGCGCGGGGAAGGCCAGCGCGACGCCGTGCGCCGGTGACGTGCGCACGGTCGATCCCCGCGTGCGCGGGGAAGGCTCTAAATGATAACTCTCTGCCCCGCCTAAAAAAGCAGATCGCGGATTCAAGTTTGAAGTGCAATTTTGATTAACGGGTAGGTGGGTCAGAATGTGCGAGCATTTTGCCCCATCA
>JAIMAL010000025.1 GCA_023511995.1 Burkholderiales bacterium | reverse complement strand
CGCCTGAACTGGAAAACACCTCATCAGGTATTTATGCAATCATACAGCCGCGTTGCACTTCGAGATTGAATCCACCTCGAATATTTCGGGCAACCGCGGATGTTTTTCGTTGAGAGTGGAGAGGTGAACATGGAATTGCCCAAGCGCGATGGCGATGGCTATCTGGTTGACATGAACGAGTGGACGCCGGAAATCGGCCGGGCCATGGCGGAAGCGGACGGGGTGACCCTGAGCGATGACCAGTGGGACCAGATCATGAAGGCCCGCCAGTACTACGAGGAATTCGGCTCGGTGCCGCCGATCCGCAAGTTTGCCAAGTACATCGGCCGGGATCAGCAGGAGCTGTTCAAAATCTGGATGACCGGCCCCATGAAGCCCATCACCAAATACGGTGGCCTGCCCAAGCCCACCGGCTGCGTCTGATTTTCCCCAAGGCGTCCCCACCGGCTCCCGCCCCGTCCCCTTGAGGGGCGGGGAAGTGTGGCGCGCCCGCGGAAAATGGCGGTAAGCGACACTTGCCGCACCCATCCCGTGACAAAAAGGGCGAAACCCGCGGGAAGTCCCCCTGCCAGGACTGCGCCATGGGCCCTGAATCGGTCATCGCCTCCCTTGCCGACCTCGACGCACGGCTTGCCGCCGGGGGGCCGGATTACCTCGTCCTGGGGCCGCTGCCGGCGGCGGCGGTGGAGGTGTGCTTCGCCGGGCCGTTTCAGGGCCAGCGCGTCCTGTGGCGGATGCGGCTTGCCACCCTGGCCGCTTTCGAGGAGGAAGAGGGGCCGCTACCCCGCCCGCCTGAGCGGCCCCGGGGCGCCATGCGGATTGCCGGGCAGGAGCAGGGGGTGTGGCGGGCTTCGGTGGGGCTTGCAGTGGGGCAGATCGATGAGCCGACGGTGCGCAAGGCCATCGTCATGATGCGCAACTACCGCGCCCTGCGTCCCGGACTGCGCGTCTGGGGTGACTGAAAAAACGCCGCAAAAGCCCTCTTCAGCGGGAAGCCGGGAGGGGGATTCCTGGCGGAGGGATTGCGGTTTTCCAGCCGGGGAGCGCTGGGATGTCAGCGGCCCCGCTCCCAGTCCGGTGTCTGGCTGAGCTCGATGTAGAAGGTGGAAAGGGGCATCTCCCGCGCCGTGGGTTCTAGCTCGCTTTTGCACAGCATCGCCTCCACCAGCGCCGCGTTGATCAGCTTGCGGTCCACCGTTTCCGGGTAGAGGCGGAAGAGCTTTTCCACCCACAGCGCCTGCTTTCGCGCATGCGCCTCCAGCTCGGCGCGCACGGCTGGCTTAAGGCCGGGCAGGGCCAGCAGCCAGGGTGCCTGCCAGGCGTGGAAATCCATGGCCAGTCGGCGCTCTCCGGGCGCCATCCCCTCCAAATTCAGGAGCAGTGGCGGAAAAGCCTCCGGCGGCAGCCGGCGGCCCCTCATCCCCGGCGTGTTTTCCGTGTGGGTGAGCCCCGTTCCAGAACCGTCCTCCTCCCGTCGGAACCATTGTCCCGCCGGCCACCTTCCCGCCCGGCCATTGATGCAACGGGCCAGATGCTCGGCGGCATTTTCCCCGACCGGCGCCGCCTCACTGATGAAACGCTCCCGGGCGAGAAACCCCGGCCGCCACTCCAGGGCGATCTCCATGTCCATCTCCCGGGCCTCGACCACGCTGTGCAGCAATGCGAGGGGCTCGCCTGCCTCGTTGAGCAGCCAGAACTCGTAATGATCACGGAAGGGAAAGGGCACCTCGCGGTGCACCTTGAGCAGGTGCTGATAGACCACCGCGCCCATCGCCTCCATGCGCAGAAAATCGTCCGAGGGATAGATGGGGCCGCGCCGCAAACCCCGCTCGGCCGACCAGGCACCGAAGCGGATATCGGTGATCTGGGTGAAATGGTTGGACTCGATCCCTTCCAGCAGGCTGTCGTTGGCCACGTAGATGTCCCAGTGCACCCCATCGAGGGTGACCGCCTCCGCTGCCTCGTAGCGGATGGTGTGCATGGTCCCCCGGTAAGGGTTGAGGAGACGCTGGGCGTAGCACTGGAGGGACATGGCGCCTATTTTGTTTGCAGATCACTCCGGTATCAACGGGCTCACGACACGGTTTCCCCTTTCCGCCAGGGCCTTGATCCGGGCCGCCACCCATGCCAAGTCCGGCGGCACGTCCGTCAACAGGGACAACGCCTGAAATCCCCCGTTCCCCTCGCAATCTCGGCTTTCATGACTCTCTCATCGGGATTGCGCTCATCCAGAAGGATGGACAGCCGGGCCAGATTCATGTAACGCCGCAAGAAGCGAAGTCTTAATCCCTTTTTCATCAGGTCGTTGGTTGGAACCCGCCCGTGCAAGGGAATTTGCCGAAACGGCAGCGTCTTAATCCCTTCTTCATCAGGTCATCGGTTGGAACTTGACCCGTGGGTTGATCTCGATATTGTAGGTCTTAATCCTGCGCTGCCCCCGATTTTTCTGGACACGGATTTGGGGTAAAACCGTGTCAAGAGAAAGGAGCTTGGAATGCTGAATGAATCGAAGATGGGTGGGGTTGCGCCGGGCTTGGCGGAAGGAGCGCGTAGCGCGACTGGAAGAGCGCCCAGCGCGGCCGCCGAGGTGAAGCGCTGGTCGGCGGGGCGGAAGAAGGAAGTAGTGCTGCGCCTGTTGCGCGGCGAACCGGTCGATGCCATCTCGCGCGAAGTGTCGGTGCCGATATACAAGCTCGAACGCTGGCGCGACCGGGCGCTCGCGGGCATCGAAGCTGGGCTCAAGGAGCGGGAGAATGATCCCCTCGAGAAGCAACTGGACGAGGCCAACCGCCGCATTGGCGAATGGGTCATGGAGGTTGAGATTCTTCTGCGCAAAGAAAGGCAGGCCAGAGGCCCTTTGGCCGGCAGGAGGTCGTCGAGATGAGCAAGACGACCTCCCCAAGCGCCGGCAAGCCCTATGGCCCGCAACGGGTCTGCCGGGTGCTTGAACTCCCCCGCGCGACGATCTACGCCCAGGAGCAACGGCAAGCGGCAAACGTCGTGCCGCTCCAGCGGGCGCGACGCGGCCCAAAGCCAAAGGTGTCGGATGCCGATCCGCTGGCCGCCATCCGGGCCGATCTGGCGGCTTCATTCTTTACCGGTGAGGGACACCGCAAGGTCTGGGCGCGACATCCGCGTTGGACGCAGCCGCGTGTTGCGCCTGATGCGCGAGAACGTCCTACCCTCGCCGCATGGCCGACCCCAGGGCGTACCGGTAGTGCACGGTGGAAGCATCACCATTGATCGCCACGACTACGGCGTCAGCGAAGTGTCCAGACAAATCGGAGCCGGTCCAGCGTGGAGGGGACAAATTCGGGACGATTGAGACAAATATTGTGCAGATACTTTGGGGACAATTTGAGGACACTGCGGGGACAAAAAACGCCCGGCGGGGTTTCGCCGTCCGGTTCGCCGGCGGCGACATGCGGGCATAAAAAACCCCGCAACGCATTGATTTATTGCGGGTTTTTGGGGTGGCGGAGACGGAGGGATTCGAACCCTCGATACGGGTTTAAAGCCCGTATGCTCCCTTAGCAGGGGAGTGCCTTCGACCTCTCGGCCACGTCTCCAAAAAAGGGCGCCAGAATACCCGAGGCGCTGCTGGTGGTCAAATCATCACCGCAATGTTTGCGCCGCATCTGCGCCCGATGGGGTCGTCTTTCCGGGCGGGGCGCGGGCCGCGCGGAGTTTACGGCGCCTTGTCCAGCTCGAAGGCCTGATGCAGGGCGCGCACGGCAAGTTCCATGTATTTGTCCTCGACCACCACGGAGATCTTGATTTCGGAAGTGGAGATCATCTGGATGTTGATGTTCTCGTTGGCCAGGGTCTTGAACATCTTGCCGGCAATGCCCGCGTGGTTGCGCATGCCCACTCCCACCAGGGAGACCTTGGCGATGCGGTCGTCGCCGAGGATTTCGCGCGCGCCGATTTCGTTCTTCACCGTTTGCAGGACGTCCATGGCCTTTTTGAAGTCGTTGCGGTGGACGGTGAAGGAGAAATCGGTGGTGCCGTCGTGACCCACGTTCTGCACGATCATGTCCACGTCGATGTTGGCATCGGCGATGGGGCCGAGGATGTGGGCGGCAATGCCGGGACGATCCGGTACGCCGAGCACGGTGAGCTTGGCTTCGTCGCGGTTGAAGGCGATGCCGGAGATGATGGGTTTTTCCATGGCTTGTTCCTCGAAGGTGATGAGCGTGCCTTCCCCTTCCTCCTCGAAGCTGGACAACACGCGCAACTTGACTTTGTACTTGCCGGCGAATTCCACTGAGCGGATTTGCAACACCTTGGAGCCGAGGCTGGCCAGCTCCAGCATTTCCTCGAAGGTGATGGTGTCGAGCTTGCGTGCCTCCGGCACGATGCGCGGGTCGGTGGTGTACACGCCGTCCACATCGGTGTAAATCTGGCATTCGTCGGCCTTGAGGGCGGCGGCAAGCGCCACCCCCGTGGTATCGGAACCGCCGCGCCCGAGGGTGGTGATGTTGCCCTGTTCGTCCACGCCCTGGAAACCGGCGACCACCACCACATGGCCGCTGTCGAGATCGGCGCGGATCTTTTCCTCGTCGATTTTGAGGATGCGCGCCTTGGTGAAGGCGCTGTCGGTGAGGATGCGCACCTGGGCGCCGGTGTAGCTCCTCGCCTTGAGTCCCATCTCCATGAGCGCCATGGACAACAGGGCGATGGTGACCTGTTCGCCGGTGGAGACGAGGACATCCAGCTCCCGCGGGTCGGGGTTGGGCTGGATTTGCTTGGCCAGGGCGATGAGGCGGTTGGTTTCCCCGCTCATCGCCGAGACCACGGCCACCACCTGATGCCCCTGGGCGCGGAAACGCGCAATGCGCTGGGCGACGTTTTTGATGCGCTCGACGCTGCCGACGGAAGTGCCGCCGTATTTTTGTACGATGAGTGCCATGGGCAGTCCCGCAAAAAGCGAAAATTTTACCGGAAAAGGGCGGACGAAACCAAACGCGCCGGATTATGTCGAAGGAATGGACAGAACCGTCGGAGCCATGACAGCCCCGAGGGTTCAGCCATCCGGCGTGGGCATGGGCCTGCGCCCGGGCATTGGCGCGTTCCGGGCGTCTTGCTAAAATGCCGATTTCGGAGCGAAACCTGGCATTTTCCTTGCAAGGTTGCCAAAAAACACAATCAACCGACTTCGACCAAACCAAGGCGCGTGAGATGAAAATGTTGGATAAAGTACTCAACCCCCGCGAAATCCGCCGCAAGCTGGGCATGAACCAGCAGGATTTCTGGACCAAGATCGGCGTCACCCAGAGTGGTGGCTCCCGTTACGAAAGTGGGCGCAAAATGCCCAAGCCCGTGCGGGAACTGCTGCGGCTGGTGCACGTGGAGCAGATCGATATCAGCCGCATCAAGCGGGAGGATGTGGAGATCATCGATTACCTCAAGGAGGCCCACCCCGATCTCTACAAGAGCCTGCGCAAGGCGGCCAAGGCGGGCCGGAAAGAGAAGACCGACAAGGACGCCAAGGCGTCCTGAGGGGGGGCTCCGCTTACGGGCTCACTTTCACGGTGAGCCCGAGGCGCCGGATTTTCTCTGCATACGCTTCCAGCCACGCCGCCGGCAGGGGGGAAAGGCGAACTGCCTCCGGCTGCTGCGAGGGGCGGGCAAGCCCGTAGAGCAGCACGCCCTGGAGACCGATGTCCGCCTCCACTGCGCGGCGCAGGAAGGCGAGATAGGCTTCCTGCTCGCTGGCCTCCGGCGGCTTTCCATCCATGGCAAACACGCAGGTCTGCACCCAGGTGGGGCACAGGCCGGCTGCGCGCACGAGGTTTTCCCACACTCGTTCCGGTGTCTGACGCGTCCCGTTGATGGTCCGCATCCCCTCGCGGGTGGCGGAATCCAGCTTGAACCACACCTCGCCGGATAGCCGCGCCATGTGCGCCAAACCCCGCTCTACACCCGGCCGGTGGATGAGACTGCCATTGGTGATGAGGACGAGCTTGATGCTGCCCATGAGCGCGAATTCTTCCAGCAGCCGGCCGACAAGGCCAATCACCGCCTCGAAATCGCGGGCGCTGGTGGGCTCACCATTGCCGGAGAGGGCGATGTCGGTAAGCTTGGCACCGGGTGGGGCGTGGTCCTCAAGAAAGCGGCCGTGGACGATTTCGGTCAGCAGGCTGCGCAGTTCCGCTTCGAGGAGGCGAAGGTCGGTGGGGGGCGCGCTGCCCCGGCTGAGATTGGGCACCTGGCAGTAAATGCAGCGCCAGTTGCAGGCATTGTTGGGGTTCAGGTTGATGCCCACCGACACGCCCCCGCTGCGCCGCGAGACCACGGGGTAGACATAGGTCATGCCGGCGATGTCGCGCCGGTGGTCGGTGGGGCTCAAAGGGGCAGCCAGTCGCGTCATGGCGTCATTCTACCCGTTTGCGGCGGTCTTGCCCGGGCGGCTATAATGGCCCGCTTTCCTTCGGCGGCTTCGCGGGTCTTGCCATGCCCATTACCATCACGCGCAGAATCGAGTTCGATGCAGGCCACCGGATTCCCTACCACAGGAGCCAGTGCCGTCATCTGCATGGCCACCGCTACGCCATGGAAATCACCCTGTCCGGGGAGGTGATCACCACCGAGGGCATTTCCGAGCAGGGCATGGTGATGGATTTCGCGGATGTGAAGACAATCGCCCTGGAAAAGATCGTCAACGCCTGGGATCACGCGTTCCTCGTCTACCGGGGCGATACCGTGGTGCGGGAGTTCCTGGAGCGTCTGCCGGGACACAAGACGGTGGTACTGGACTGCGTGCCTACGGCGGAAAACCTGGCGGCGCTCGCCTTTCGCGTGCTCGATGCGGCCTATGTCGATGTGTTTGGCAACCGGCTGCGGCTCGCGCGCGTGCGCGTCTACGAAACGCCCAACAACTGGGCCGACGCGGTGCGCGGCGAGGTGTGAACGGCCCCTAGGCCCCCGGGCGCCACGGTGAGCGCCACCGGCCGGCTGCCGCCCCTGTACATGACTGGAGCAATCAAGGATGAATCTGGACAAAGTGACTTCCGGGCGGGACGTGCCCAACGACATCAACGTCATCATCGAAATCCCCCAGCACGGGGAGCCCATCAAATACGAGGTGGACAAGGAGACCGGGGCCATGTTCGTGGACCGCTTCATGTCCACGGCCATGCATTACCCCTGCAACTACGGCTATATCCCCCATACGCTGTCGGAAGACGGGGACCCGGTGGACGTGCTGGTGGTGACGCCGGTTCCGCTCATCACCGGTGTGGTGGTGCGCTGCCGTCCGGTGGGCATGCTCAAAATGACCGATGAATCCGGCATCGACGTCAAACTCATCGCCGTGCCGGTGGACGAGTTGTGCGGCCTATACCGCGACATCCGCACCCCGGAGGATTTTCCGCCCCTGCTGCTCGCCCAGATCAGCCATTTCTTCGAGCATTACAAGGACCTGGAGCCCAACAAATGGGTGAAGGTGGAGGGATGGGTGGGCCCCGAGGCGGCGCGCGCGGAGATCATGTCCGGCATCGAGCGTTACCAGCGCGCGAGCCCCAAGCCCAATTTCTGACGCGCCGGCAACTCACTGGCCGAAGAAGGCCTTCACCTTGTCCATCCAGCTCTTGGCGCGGGGGTTGTTTTCCTGTTCCCGGCCGAGGGCTTCCAGCTCCCGCAGCAATTCCTTCTGCCGTGGGCTGAGATTCACGGGCGTTTCCACCACGACGTGGCAGTAGAGATCGCCGGGTTCCTGGCTTTTCACGCCACGGATGCCCTTGCCGCGCAGGCGGAAGACGCGTCCGGTTTGGGTTTCCTCGGGGATCCTGATGCGGGCATGACCATCGAGGGTGGGAATCTCGATCTCCCCGCCCAGAGCGGCGGTGGTGAAGCTGATGGGCATTTCGCAGTGCAGGTCATCGCCCTCCCGCCGGAAGACGGGATGTTCCTTGAGGTGGATGACGACATAGAGATCGCCGGGGGGGCCGCCGTTGATGCCCGCCTCTCCTTCCCCTGACAGGCGGATGCGATCGCCTTCGTCCACGCCGGCGGGGATTTTCACCACCAGGGTCTTGTAGCGTTTGACGCGGCCGGCGCCGCTGCACTCGGGGCAGGGGTGGGCGATGGTCTTGCCGCTGCCGTGGCAGCTGGGACAGGTCTGCTGGATGGAGAAGAAACCCTGCTGCATGCGCACCTGGCCATGGCCGCCGCACATGGCGCAGGTGACGGGCTGGGTGCCCGGCTTGGCGCCGCTGCCGCCGCAGGTGCCGCAGGTGTCCATGGTGGGAATGCGGATGCGCGTCTCCGTGCCCCGCGCCGCTTCCTCCAAGGTGATTTCCAGGTTGTAGCGCAGGTCGGCGCCCCGATAGACGCTGCTGCGTCGGCTGCCGCCGAAGAGGTCACCGAAAATGTCGGAAAAGGCGTCGGCGAAACTGCCGAAACCGTGCTGGAAGCCGCCACCGCCCAGGCCGCCCTCGAGCCCGGCATGACCGTACTGGTCATAGGCGGCGCGTTTGTTGGGGTCGCTCAGGGTCTCGTAGGCTTCCTTGACTTCCTTGAATTTCTCCTCGGCCGCCTTGTCGCCCGGATTGCGGTCCGGGTGATATTTCATCGCCAGCTTGCGATAGGCCTTCTTGATTTCCTCTTCCGAGGCGTGGCGGCTGACGCCCAGCACTTCGTAGTAGTCGCGTTTCATCTTCTGCCCGTGTGATGGAGAAAGCAAAGGCCAGGGCGGGGCGGCGCGAGGGGGGGAACATGACAACGGGCGGCCAGGCCGCCCGTCGTGCATTTGCCCCGGATGCCGGGTTTATTTCCTGTTGTCTTTCACTTCCTCAAACTCGGCATCCACCACGTCCTCGTCCGCCTTGGCGCCGGAGGACTTCTGCGCGCCGCCCGCGGCGGCCGCCTGCTGGCCATACATCTGCTCCGCCAGCTTGTGCGAGGCCTGGGCCAGGGCATTCATTTTCGCCTCGATGGCGGCTTTGTCGTTGCCCTTGATCGCTTCCTCGGCCTCGCGGATCGCCGCTTCGATGCGGGCCTTTTCATCGGCGCCGATTTTATCGCCCTGCTCGGCAAGCGTCTTCCTCACCGAGTGGATGAGCTGGTCGCACTGGTTGCGCGCCTCGACCAGTTCGCGTTGCTTGTGGTCCTCGGCGGCATGTGCCTCGGCATCTTTCAGCATGCGCTGGATTTCTTCCTCGGTGAGGCCCGAGTTGGCCTTGATGGTGATCTTGTTCTCCTTGCCGGTGGCCTTGTCCCGGGCGGAGACGTGCAGGATGCCGTTGGCGTCGATGTCGAAGGTGACCTCGATCTGCGGCACGCCGCGCGGCGCGGGCGGGATGCCCTCCAGGTTGAACTGGCCCAGGCTCTTGTTGCCGGCGGCCATCTCCCGTTCGCCCTGCAGAACGTGAATGGTCACCGCGGTCTGGTTGTCTTCCGCCGTCGAGAACACCTGGGTTGCTTTGGTGGGGATGGTGGTGTTCTTCGGGATGAGCTTAGTCATCACCCCACCCAGCGTTTCGATACCCAGGGACAACGGGGTGACGTCCAGAAGCAGCACGTCCTTCACCTCGCCCTGCAGCACACCGGCCTGGATCGCGGCACCAATGGCCACCGCCTCGTCCGGGTTGACATCCCGGCGGGGTTCCTTGCCGAAGAACTCGCGCACCTTCTCCTGCACCTTGGGCATGCGCGTCTGGCCGCCCACCAGGATGACATCGTCAATGTCGGAAACCTTGATGCCTGCATCCTGGATGGCGATCCGGCACGGCTCCATGGTGCGCTCGATGAGGTCTTCCACCAGGCTTTCGAACTTGGCCCGGGTGATCTTCATGTTCAGGTGTTTCGGCCCCGTGGCATCGGCGGTGATGTAGGGCAGGTTGATCTCCGTCTGTTGCGCCGAGGAGAGCTCGATTTTCGCCTTTTCCGCCGCTTCCTTCAGACGCTGCAGCGCAAGCAGATCCTTGCGCAGGTCGATGCCCTGCTCCTTCTTGAACTCGTCCGCCAGATAGTCGATCAGGCGCTGGTCGAAGTCCTCGCCGCCGAGGAAGGTGTCGCCGTTGGTGGACAGCACCTCGAACTGGTGTTCGCCCTCGACTTCCGCGATTTCGATGATGGAAATGTCGAAAGTGCCCCCGCCCAGGTCATAGACGGCGATCTTGCGGTCGCCTTCCTTCTTGTCCAGGCCGAAGGCAAGGGCCGCCGCGGTGGGCTCGTTGATGATGCGCTTGACCTCGAGGCCGGCGATGCGCCCGGCGTCCTTGGTCGCCTGCCGCTGGGAGTCGTTGAAGTAGGCGGGTACGGTGATCACCGCCTCCGTCACTTCCTCACCCAGGTAGGCTTCCGCGTCACGCTTCAGCTTGCGCAAAACATGAGCGGAAATTTCCGGCGGCGCCATCTTTTTGCCGCGGACTTCCACCCAGGCGTCGCCATTGTCGGCGCGGACGATCTTGTAGGGCACCAGTTTGATGTCCTTCTGCACCACCTCCTCGTCGTAGCGGCGGCCGATGAGGCGTTTGACGGCGAAGATCGTGTTCTGCGGGTTGGTCACCGCCTGCCGTTTGGCGGGCGCCCCCACCAGGATTTCACCGTCCTCCGTGAAGGCCACGATGGACGGCGTGGTGCGCGCGCCTTCCGCATTTTCGATGACCTTGGGCTTGCCGCCCTCCATGATGGCCATGCAGGAGTTGGTGGTACCGAGGTCGATGCCGATGATTTTTCCCATGATGTTTTTCCTTGTGCCAAAAATTCTGGAAATTGCCGTTACCGCCTAAAGTGGGGGCCCGGGGCGGGGTTTCAAGACGATTTCGCCTTGGCCACCGAGACCAGGGCCGGGCGCAGCAGTCTTTCGTGGAGCTGATACCCCTTCTGCATCACCTGCGCCACCGTGTTGGGCTCGGCCTCAGATTCCACCGTGGCAATGGCCTGGTGGAGATTGGGGTCGAATTTCTCGCCCGCGGGCGCGATTTCACGAATATGGAATTTTTCGAACACGCCGGCAAGCTGCTTCAGGGTGAGCTCCACCCCCTGGCGCAGGTTTTCCACCGTGGCATTGTCCACGGACAGGGCCATTTCCAGGGCGTCCTTGACCGGCAAAAGCTCCCGGGCGAAGGCTTCGATGGCGAACTTGCGCGCCTTTTCGATTTCCTCCGCGCTGCGCCGGCGGACGTTTTCCGTCTCCGCCTTGGCATACATCCAGGCGTCGTAATGCTCCTGCGCCTTGCGCTCCGCCTCACGCAAAAGCTCCTCCAGGCTCGGCATGACTTCGGGCGCAGGGTGGCCCGCCTGGCTGCTTTCCGTTGCCGCGGCTTGCCCGGCTTGCGTCTCGGAAACAGGGGTTTCGGTGGGTTGGCTGTTCTGATCGGGCATAGGTCCTCCACTGGGGTTTGTTTCCCAATGGGGACGATCCCGCCCATTTCAAGGGGAGGGGTTCAGACCTTGAGGTCCACCTGCTGCAGGGTGCCGGCGCCCCCGGCCGTGGTGAGGTAGAAGCTGCTTGCCCGCAGGAGGCCCGCGCCGAGGTCGAAGGGGGTGGCCACGCGGCCCACGTACAGCGCCCCCACGCCGGCGCGGGCGAGGGGCACGGTCCAGTCCCCCGCGGCGGTGCGGTCGGATCCAGATTGGTCATTGGGCCGGCCTGTGCCTTCGATTGACCAATGGGGGTTGAAGAGGAGAAGGCGGGAAAAGGCCGGGTCCGCCTCATCGATGAAGCCGTTGCCGTCGGCGTCGAGGGCGGCGAGCTCCTGGAAGCCGTCGCCGGTGGTGGGGCCGAAAAGCTCCCGGCCGTCGTTGACGATCCCATCCCCGTTGCGGTCGATGGCGAGGAAGGCGCTGCCGGAGGCAAGGATGGGTATGGCCTCCGGCGTGCCGTCGGCGTTGAGGTCGAAGGCGAAGCGCCCTTCCGAAAGCTCAGCGCTGGTGCCGGCAAAATTGAGCACCAGGGGGTCCTTGGTCGGCGGCTGGCGGCCGAAACCCACACGTAAATTGAGCCTTTCCACCGTCTCGCGGGAAAGTTCGAAGGCCACGCGCACGGCGATTTCCTGTCCGTCGGCGGTGCGCACCCGGGCCTCGACCTCGAACCCCACGCTTTCCGCCAACCGGTATTCCGCGTCAAGCGCATAGGCCACGGCAAGCCGGAGCGGCTGCTGGGGGGCGGGGGCAGGGGCGGGTGGGGCTTCGGCGGCTGGCTTCTTACCACACTCACCGCAGGCCGGCCGGAGGACGAGCTGCCGGCCGGTGAGCCGCGCAAGCAGGGCGGCAAGCAGCGCCAGCCGGGGATCCTTTGCCGCCTCTTCCGCCGCCTTCCGGATGGAATCGGCGGCCTCCATCGCCTTTGCCTCATCCGACAGGCTCACCGCCTCGCGGGGTGGCGGGGTCTCGCGGCTCACCTCAAGCCTTTCCCGGATGTTGAGGCTTTCCTGGCGCTGGTAACGGGCGGCGAACTCCACTCCGGCATCGCTGATACGCATGTTCCCTCCTCTTTGGGGGTAACGGCGGAAAAGGGCCGGTCTTGAGGGTGGGGCCCCTCAGTCGGTCGCACCCAGGGCCAGGGCCCGGGTACGGGAGGCTTTGGCTGCTTCGCCGGCATTGGGGGCTTGATCGAGCCAGCAGCCGCCCAGGTGGGAGAGAGTAAGGTCGGTGAGGGCGCGTATCCAGCTGGGCCGCTCGTTGAGACACGGAATGTAGTGGAACTCGCGGCCGCCGGCGGCGAGGAAGGCGCGCTTCGCCTCGACCGCGATTTCCTCCAGGGTCTCCAGGCAATCGGCGACAAAGCCCGGACAGATGACATCCACCCGGCCCACGCCCTGCCGCGCCAGGGCTTCCAGGGTGGGCTGGGTGTAGGGTTTGAGCCATTCCGCCCGGCCGAAGCGGGACTGGAAGGTCACCTGCCACTCATGGGGCGCGAGCCCCAGCGCTTCCGCAAGCAGGCGGCCGGTTTTCTGGCATTCGCAATGGTAGGGATCGCCCTGCTCGAGGCTGCGCCGCGGGACGCCGTGGAAGCTCATGAGAAGTTTTTCCGGCCGCCCATGCTGCGCCCAATGCTCCCGCACCGATTCCGCCAGCGCCGCGATGTAGCCCGGGTGGTCATGGAAATGCTTGACAAGACGCAGCTCCGGCGGGTTGCGCAGACGCGCCAGGGTCGCGGCCACCGCGTCGAAGACGCTGCCCGTGCTGCTTGCCGCGTACTGGGGATAGAGGGGCAGCACCAGCAGACGCTCGCAGCCCGCCGCCTTGAGGCGCAGAATGGCCTGCTCCACCGAGGGCTCGCCATAGCGCATGGCGAAATCCACCTGCACCGGCCGGGGGGCCCGGTTGCCCAGATAGCCCTTGAGCAGGGTGGCCTGGGCGCGGGTGTGCACTGCCAGCGGCGAGCCGTCCGGGGTCCAGATGCTGGCATATTTCTGCGCGGATTGGCGCGGCCGGGTGGGCAGGATGAGGAGATGCAGGATGGGCCACCACAGAAGCCGCGGCAGCTCCACCACGCGGGGGTCGGAAAGGAAGGCCTTGAGGTAGGGCCGCAGGGCCTGCGGGGTGGGGGCGGCCGGCGTGCCCAGGTTGACGAGGAGCACACCCACGCCCGGCAGGCTGCCGTGACGGTAAGGGGGTTCCGGCAGATAGCGCATCAGTGGTAGGAAAGGGCGCTGGAGAGGAGCTTCGCCGTAATGTCTACGATAGGGATGACCCGGTCGTAGGCCATGCGCGTGGGGCCGATGACGCCCACCGTGCCCACGATCTGACCGTTCACCTCGTAGGGGGCGGTGACCAGACTGCAGTCGTCCACGGGCATCACCCCCGATTCGCCCCCGATGAAAATCTGCACTCCCTGGCTGCGTTGGCCGAGGGCGAGGAGCTGCATGAGCTCGGTTTTCTGCTCGAAGATGGAAAACAGGCGCCGCAGGCGATCCAGGTCGGCGGAAAGATCACGGACGTTGAGGAGCTTGCCTTCACCCGACAGCACGCATTCGTTTTCGGCAGCGGCAAGGGCCTCGCGGCCGGCTTCCAGGGCGGCAGTCATGAGGGCGGTCATGTCCTCGCGCAGCGCCGTGAGCTCATCCTGGATGAGCCGGTTCACCTCGTCCAGGGTGCGGCCGGCATAGTGCGCATTAAAGAAATTGGCGACCTCGGCGAGCTCGGCGGCATGGTAGGCCCGCTCCGGGAAGAGGATGCGGTTTTGCACGCTGCCGTCGGTGGCCACCAGGATCATCAGGATGCGCCGTTCCGAAAGCTTGAGGAATTCGATGTGGCGCACGGCGCTGCTGCGCCGGGGGGCCATGACCACGCCCGCAAACTGGGTGAGGTCGGAAAGCAGGCGCGAGGCGGAGGCAATGAGCCGCTGCGGGTCGGCTGTGTCAAGCTGGCTTTCCAGGGCGTGGACGGTGTCGGGGGGCAGGGGTTGCACGGTGAGCAGGCTGTCCACGAACAACCGGTAGCCCCGCGGCGTGGGGATGCGTCCCGCCGAAGTGTGGGGGCTGGTGACGAAGCCCAGTTCCTCGAGGTCGGCCATGACGTTACGGATCGTGGCGGGGGAGAGGTCCAGGCCGCAATAGCGCGACAGCGTGCGCGAGCCCACCGGCTGGCCTTCGCTGATGTAGCGTTCCACCAGGGTCTTGAGGAGGATCAGGGATCGGTTGTCGAGCATGGTCGTCATTCTACCGATTCCCGGCGGTTCATGAAGTTCCCGGCACCCGCCGGACAGGCGGGAATGGCATCGCTATAATCTGCGCATCATGCGCTTTCCTTTCAAGACCGCCGCCCTGGTGGGCAAGTACAACAGCCAGGAAATCGGCAGCGCGCTGGTGCGCCTGGCCCGGCATCTGCGGCAGCGGGGGCTGGATGTGCTCATCGCCAGCCAGACCGCCCAGCGCACGGGGATCGAGGGCTATGCCACCGCCACCCTGGCGGAAATCGGCGAACGGGCCGATCTGGTGGTGGTCTTCGGGGGGGATGGCACCATGCTTTCCATCTCCCGCCACCTGGCACCCTATGACGTCTCCATCGTCGGCGTGAATCAGGGGCGGCTTGGCTTTCTCACCGACGTCTCCGTCGACACGATGATGGAGACGCTGGACGAGATGCTGGCCGGGGAGTTCGTGGTCGAGGACCGCTTCCTCCTCGATGCGGAAATCAGACGGGACGGCACACTCCTCAATCAGGCGCGGGCTTTCAACGACGTGGTGGTGTCCAAGGGTGCCGCCGGCCGGCTGATCGAACTGGAGGTGTTCATCGACGGCCAGTTCGTCTACAGCCAGCGTTCGGACGGCCTCATCATCGCCTCGCCCACCGGCTCCACCGCCTATGCCCTGTCCGCCGGTGGGCCCATCCTGCATCCCACCCTGGAGGCGATCACCCTGGTGCCCATCTGCCCCCACACCCTTTCCAACCGGCCCATCGCCGTCAACAGCCATTCCCAGGTGGAAGTGCTGGTGGTCCACGCCGATGATTGCTGCGTCAATCTGGATGGTCAGCAGCGCATGGATTTGCGGGTGGGGGATCGGGTGCAGGTGAGTGGCTCGCTGGAGACGGTGCGCCTGCTGCATCCCAAGGGGCACAGTTATTACGACATGCTGCGGCAGAAACTGCACTGGGGGGAAAAACTGTGAGGCGATCACCGTTTCTGGTCTGCCGTTTTGCCAGGCGTCCCCGGCCATGCTGATCCACCTCTCCCTTCGGGATTTCGTCATCATCGATCACATTGAGCTCAATTTCGAGCCGGGCTTCACCGTGCTCACCGGCGAGACCGGCGCCGGGAAGTCCATTCTCATCGATGCCCTGACGCTGGTGCTGGGGGACCGGGCGGAGGCCAGCGTGGTCCGGCCGGGCTGCCAGCGGGCGGAGATCGCCGCCCTCTTCGACATCTCGCGTCTGCCGGAAGTGGCGGACTGGCTCAAGGTGCAGGACTTGGCGGGGGACGAGGGGCAATGCCTGTTGCGCCGGGTGGTGGAGGCTTCCGGCCGCTCCCGCGCCTTCATCAACGGCCACGTGGCCACCCTGCAGCAGCTTCGGGAGGTGGGCGAGCGCCTGGTGGACATCCACGGCCAGCATGCCCACCAGAGTCTGCTCAAACCCGCCGCGCAAAGGGCACTCCTGGATGCCTATGCCGCCCTAGACGTGCTCGCGGGTCTCGTCGCCGATCTTCACCGGGAATGGCAGGAACTTGCCCGCCAGCGGGAGCTTGCCGAGCGCGGTGCCGCCGAGCTCGCGCGGGAACGGGAAGAGCTGGAATGGCAGGTGGGGGAACTTGAGGCCCTGAATTTCAGCGAGGAGGAATGGGCGGCATTACAGGCGGAGCACGCGCGGCTTTCCCATGCGGCCACACTCATCGAAGGCGCCCGGGAGGCGGTGGAGCTGATCTCGGAAACGGATCTTTCGCTCCTTTCCCAGCTTTCGGGGCTCATTGCCCGGCTGAAGCATCTGAGCCAATACGACCCCGCCCTGGAGGAGGTGCTGCAAATCCTCGAGCCCGCGGAGATCCAGGTGCGGGAGGCGGCCTATGCCCTCACCCATTACCAGCAGCGGCTGGAGCTGGATCCGGCGCGCCTTGCCGAATGCGAGGAACGGCTGGAGGCCATCCATCGCGCCGCCCGCAAATTCCGCGTCACCCCCGAGCGTCTGCCCGCCCTGCTGGAGGAGGCGAGGGAGCGGTTGAACCGCCTCGCCGAGGCGGCGGATCCTGCCGGGCTTGCCCGGCGCGAGGCCCAGGCTGCGGCGCGTTACCGGGAGGAGGCGGAGAAACTCAGCGCCGAGCGCGCGAAGGCGGCGGCGGAGCTATCACGCAAGGTCACGGCGACTCTGCAGGAGCTGGCGATGAAGGGGGGACGCTTCGAAGTGGCCCTGGTGCCCCTGCGGGAAGGGGCGAGCTTCGGCCTGGAAAATGTCGAGTTCCGGGTCGCCGCCCATGCCGGAGCACCCTTGAGGCCTCTGGCCAAGGTAGCTTCCGGCGGGGAGCTTTCCCGGGTGAGCCTCGCCCTCGAGGTGGCGGCGGTGGATGCCACCGCCGTGCCCACCCTGATTTTCGACGAGGTGGACGTGGGCATCGGCGGCGGCGTGGCGGAAATCGTCGGCGACCTGTTGCGGCGCCTGGGAGAACACCGGCAGGTGCTGTGCGTCACCCATCTGCCCCAGGTGGCGGCACAGGCGGATCACCATTTCCGGGTGTGGAAGGAAAGCGGGGAGGGAAAGACCGTCTCCCGCATCGAGATCCTGGATCGGGCAGGGCGGGTGGAGGAGATCGCGCGCATGCTGGGTGGCGTGGACATCACCGACACCACCCGCGCCCATGCCGCCGAACTCCTGTCCCGGTAAGCAGGCAGGGATCGCCTGAGTGTGATGCCGGGGGTGAATCAGCCCCATCGTGCCCCGGGAAAGCGCTGCCGCGACGCCGTTGCGCCGGTGAGCTTTCCCCCTCAGGGGGCGGCCTTTCTCTCGCGGTAGGGACAGTTTTCCTTGGTGCAGTCCGCGTAGATGTAGAGGGAGTGCTCGTGGATGGAGAAGCCCCGCTCGCGGGCGATGCGTTCCTGCCGCTTCTCGATTTCCGCGTCGTAGAACTCCTCCACCCGGCCGCACTGCAGGCAGACCAGGTGATCGTGGTGGCCGCCCTGGTTGAGCTCGAAAACGGCCTTGCCGCTTTCGAAATGATGGCGGATGAGGAGCCCGGCCTGCTCGAACTGGGTGAGCACCCGGTAGATGGTGGCCAGACCGATGTCCGCATCACCCTGTTTGAGGAGCAGACGATACACGTCCTCGGCCGTGAGGTGGCGCACATCGCTGGTTTCGAACAGGCTCAGGATTCTGAGGCGGGGCAGGGTGGCCTTGAGCCCGACGTTCTTGAGTTCCCGCGGGTCCGTCATGGTCTTTCCGGTGGTACGTCCTGGAACAATGATAGGCGGTTTGCCCCCCGGCGAAAAGCGCTGCGCACAAGGCTTTCCGGCGACGTTATAATCCCTTTTTCCCTCTAAACCTTGCCATGCGTCCCACCGTCCTCTTCCTGAGCCTGTCCCTTGCGGGCTGTTCCATCACCTCCCTTGCGCCCGAGCCCTACAAGGTGGAGATTCAGCAGGGCAATGTCATCACGCAGGAGATGGTGGCGCGCCTTGCCCCCGGCATGACCCGCGCCCAGGTGCGGTTCCTGCTGGGCTCACCCCCCATCGTCGATCCCTTCCATGCCGACCGCTGGGACTATGTGTATCGCTATGCGAAGGGGCACAAGCTCATCGAAGAAAGGAAACTGAGCCTGTTTTTCCAGAATGATCAGCTCGTGCGTGTGGCCGGTGACGTGGCGCCCCTGAGCGCTGAGGAAGCGGCGCAGTCGGTGGGGGCGCGCAAGGTGAGCGAAATCGTGTTGGACAAAGTGGACCCCGACGCCCCACCGGCGCCTGCGCCCGAGGAAAAAGGCTTCTTTGGGCGCCTCATCGAGCGCCTGGGGTGGTAGGCGGGGTGCCTGAAAAAGGGGAAGGAGACCATGCTGAATATCGCCATTGCCGGGGCCTCCGGCCGGATGGGGCGGGCGCTCATCGAAGCCGTGAGCCAGTCTGCCGACCTGCGTCTGAGCGCGGCCCTGGAACGTCCGGGCAGCCCCTTTCTGGGCAAGGATGCCGGGGAACTCATCGGCGCCCCCTGTGGTGTGCTGATCCGGGATGATGCGGCGGCGGCTCTTTCGGCAAGCGACGTCCTCATCGATTTCACCCGTCCCGAGGCCACCCTCGCCCATCTCGCCCTCTGCCGCTCCCGCGGCACGGCCATGGTGATCGGCACCACCGGCTTCACCGCCGAGCAGAAGGAAACCATCCGCGAGGCCGCCGCCGATATCGGCATCGTCTTCGCGCCCAACATGAGCGTGGGCGTCAACGTGGTGTTGAAGCTCCTTGACATGGCGGCACGGGTGCTCGACGAAGGCTTCGATGTGGAGATCATCGAGGCCCATCATCGGCACAAGGTGGACGCCCCTTCCGGCACCGCGTTGCGCATGGGCGAGGTGGTGGCCGCCGCCCTCGGCCGGGACCTCAAGACCTGCGCCGTCTACGGCCGCGAGGGCATCACCGGTGAGCGGCTTGCCACCACCATCGGTTTTGCCACCGTGCGCGGGGGCGACATCGTCGGCGAGCACACCGTCATGTTTGCCGGCATCGGGGAACGGATCGAAATCACCCACAAGGCCTCCAGCCGGGCTACCTTCGCCATGGGGGCACTGCGCGCCGCGCGTTTCCTCGCCGACGGCAGGCGGGGTCTGTACGACATGCAGGATGTGCTGGGGCTCAAGGACCGCTGACCGGCTCGGGCGCGTTGTCACCCTGCTGGCAATCCGGTAAAATTTAAAAGCTTACGGAAGCGGGGAAGGCGCATGGCCTTTCCCGCTTCTTGTGTATCTGGTACTGGAGTTTGCCCGTGTCCACAGCCGCCCCCGCCCTGCTCGTTCTCGCCGACGGGACCGTGTTTCGCGGGCTTTCCGTGGGGGCCGAGGGGGTGGCGGTGGGTGAGGTGGTGTTCAACACCGGCATGACGGGTTACCAGGAAATCCTCACCGATCCCTCCTACACCCGGCAGATCGTCACCCTCACCTATCCCCACATCGGGAACGTGGGCACCAACCCGGAGGACGAGGAGTCCGATCGTATCTATGCGAGCGGCCTGGTAATCCGCGATTTAGCCATGCGGCCCAGCAGTTGGCGCAGCCGGGAGGATTTGGGCAGCTATCTGCGCCGACATGGCATTCCGGCCATCGCCGGCATCGACACGCGCCGGCTGACCCGCCTGTTGCGGGAAAAGGGGGCGCAGAACGGTTGCCTGATGGCGGGGAAGGTGGATGAAGCGCACGCGTTGGAGCGGGCGCGGGCTTTTCCTGGCCTCGCTGGCATGGATCTGGCCAAGGTGGTGAGCTGCCAGGCACCCTATGTCTGGGAGGAAAAGACCTGGGTGCGGGGAAGCGGCTTTCCCCGCCTGGAAACGCCCCAGTATCACGTGGTCGCTTACGATTATGGGGTCAAGCGCAACATCCTGCGCATGCTGGCGGCGCGGGGCTGCCGGCTGACGGTGGTGCCGGCGCAGACCTCCGCCGCGGAAGTGCTCGCCCTCAAGCCCGACGGCGTGTTGCTCTCCAACGGCCCGGGGGATCCGGAGCCCTGCGACTACGCCATTCGCGCCATCCGCGATCTGCTGGCCGCGGGGGTGCCCACCTTCGGCATCTGCCTGGGGCACCAACTGCTGGCGCTGGCTTCCGGTGCGCGCACGGTGAAAATGAAATTCGGCCATCACGGCTCGAATCACCCCGTGCAGGACCTGGACAGCGGGCGGGTGATGATCACCAGCCAGAACCACGGCTTCGCCGTGGACGCGGAAACCCTGCCGGACAATCTGCGGGCGACCCACGTCTCGCTTTTCGACGGCAGCCTCCAGGGCATCGCTCGCACCGACGTGCCGGCCTTCGGCTTCCAGGGGCATCCGGAGGCGAGCCCCGGTCCCCATGACGTGGCGTATCTGTTCGACCGCTTCGTCGCGTTGATGAAAGAGCGAAAAGCCTGAAGCCCGGGATGGGCGGAGGTCACGGCGTAAAGCCGTGGAAAACTCCGCGTATACCGTGGTGAAAACCTTATGCCCAAACGTACCGACATCCACAGCATCCTCATCATCGGCGCCGGCCCCATCATCATCGGCCAGGCGTGCGAGTTCGACTATTCCGGCGCCCAGGCCTGCAAGGCGCTGCGGGAGGAGGGCTACAAGGTCATCCTGGTCAACTCCAACCCCGCCACCATCATGACCGATCCGGGCATGGCGGATGTGACCTACATCGAACCCATCACCTGGCAGGTGGTGGAGAAAATCATCGAAAAAGAGCGCCCGGATGCCCTGCTGCCCACCATGGGCGGGCAGACGGCGCTCAACTGCGCCCTCGATCTCGCCAAGCACGGTGTGCTGGACAAATACGGCGTGCAGATGATCGGCGCCTCACGGGAAGCCATCGACAAGGCGGAGGACCGGGAAAAATTCAAGCAGGCGATGGAGAAAATCGGCCTGCAGTGCCCCCGCGCCGCCCTTGCCCATTCCATGGAGGAAGCGCTGCAGGTACAGGCCATGGTGGGCTTTCCCACCATCATCCGCCCCTCCTTCACCATGGGCGGCACCGGTGGCGGCATTGCCTACAACATGGAGGAGTTCGTCGCCATTTGCGAGCGCGGCCTGGATGCCTCGCCCACCCGGGAGCTTCTGATCGAGGAGTCGGTGATCGGCTGGAAAGAGTACGAGATGGAGGTGGTGCGGGATAGGAACGACAACTGCATCATCGTTTGCTCCATCGAAAACCTCGATCCCATGGGGGTGCACACCGGCGATTCCATCACCGTGGCACCGGCGCAGACCCTCACCGACAAGGAATACCAGCTCATGCGCGATGCCGCCATCGCCGTGTTGCGCGAGATCGGGGTGGAAACAGGCGGCTCCAACGTCCAGTTCGCGATCAACCCCAAAGACGGGCGCATGGTGGTCATCGAGATGAACCCCCGTGTTTCCCGTTCCTCGGCCCTGGCTTCCAAGGCTACCGGTTTCCCCATCGCCAGGGTCGCCGCCAAGCTGGCAGTGGGTTACACCCTGGACGAGCTGAAAAACGACATCACCGGGGGACGTACGCCGGCCTCCTTCGAGCCCAGCATCGACTACGTGGTGACCAAGATTCCCCGTTTTGCCTTCGAGAAGTTCCGCCAGGCCAATGACCGCCTCACCACCCAGATGAAATCCGTGGGCGAGGTGATGGCCATCGGCCGCACCTTCCAGGAGTCGCTGCAGAAGGCCCTGCGCAGTCTGGAGACGGGCGCCGACGGGCTCGATGAGAAGACCAGCGACCGCGACACCCTCGAGGCTGAGCTGGGCAACCCGGGTGGGGAACGCATCTGGTATGTCGCCGATGCCTTCCGCTGGGGCATGCCCTTCGAGGAAATCCAGGCCCTCACCCACATCGACCCCTGGTTCCTGGCTCAGATCGAAGACCTGGTGCGGCGCGAGGAGGCACTGAAGGGCCGCACGCTGGAATCCCTCTCCCGGGAGGAGCTGTGGGAGCTCAAGCGGCGCGGCTTCTCCGACCGGCGCCTGGCCAAGCTGCTCAATACCGACCAGCACGCGGTGCGGGCGCGCCGCTGGGCGCTCAACATCCATCCCGTCTACAAACGCGTCGATACCTGCGCCGCCGAATTCGCCACCGACACCGCCTATCAGTACTCCACCTACGAGGAGGAATGCGAGGCCAACCCCAGCAACCGGGACAAGATCATGGTTTTGGGCGGCGGCCCCAACCGCATCGGGCAGGGTATCGAATTCGACTACTGCTGCGTGCACGCGGCGCTGGCTATGCGCGAGGATGGTTATGAAACCATCATGGTGAACTGCAATCCGGAGACGGTCTCCACGGATTACGACACCTCCGACCGGCTCTATTTCGAACCCCTCACCCTGGAGGACGTGCTGGAGATTGTGCGGGTGGAAAAACCCAAGGGGGTGATCGTCCAGTTCGGCGGCCAGACACCGCTGAAACTGGCACGCGACCTGGAGGCCAATGGCGTGCCCATCATCGGCACGACACCCGATGCCATCGACTGCGCCGAGGACCGTGAGCGTTTCCAGCAGCTTCTCCATGCGCTGGGCTTGAAGCAGCCGCCCAATCGCACCGCGCGCAGTGCCGAAGAGGCGATGCGGCTTGCCGAGGAAATCGGCTATCCCCTGGTGGTGCGCCCCTCCTATGTCCTCGGCGGCCGCGCCATGGAAATCGTGCATGAGCAGGCCGATCTCGAGCGTTACATGCGCGAGGCGGTGAAGGTTTCCAACGATTCGCCGGTGCTGCTCGACCGTTTCCTCAATGACGCCATCGAGGTGGACGTGGATGCCATCAGCGATGGGCAGGATGTGCTGATCGGTGGCATCATGGAACACATCGAGGAGGCTGGCGTCCATTCCGGCGACTCCGCCTGCTCATTGCCGCCCTTCAGCCTCAGCCAGAAAATCCAGGACGAGCTGCGCCGGCAGACGGTGAAACTGGCCCGCGCCCTCAACGTGGTGGGGCTGATGAACATCCAGTTCGCCATCCAGAACGACACCATCTATGTGCTGGAGGTGAACCCACGGGCTTCGCGCACCGTGCCCTTCGTTTCCAAGGCGTGTGGCCTGCCGCTGGCGAAGATCGCCGCCCGCTGCATGGCCGGCCGCAGCCTGCGCGAGCAGGGCGCCTTGAAGGAGGTGGTGCCGCCCTATTATTCGGTGAAAGAGGCGGTGTTCCCCTTCGTCAAGTTCCCGGGCGTGGACCCCATGCTGGGGCCGGAGATGAAATCCACCGGCGAGGTGATGGGGATCGCCAACACCTTCGGCGAAGCTTTCGTCAAATCGCAGCTTGCGGCGGGAACGAAGCTGCCCAGCGGCGGCAAGGTGTTCATCAGTGTGAAGCCACAGGACAAGATCAAGTCCATCGAGGTGGCGCGCCAACTCGCCGAGCTGGGGTTTTCCCTCTGTGCCACCCGCGGCACCGCCGCTGTGCTGCAGGCGGCGGGTTTGGCGGTGCAGGTGGTGAACAAGGTTCCGGAAGGCCGTCCCCACATCGTGGACATGATCAAAAACCGGGAAATCGCCATGATCATCAACAGTGTCGAGGACAAACGGGCGATCCAGGATTCTGCTGCCATCCGCGCCGCCGCCCTGGCCTACCGGGTGACCTACTTCACGACCCTGGCGGGGGCGCGCGCCGCGGTGACCGGCATGCAGCACATGCGTGAGCTGACCGTGTGCGCCCTGCAGACGCTGCATGCGCGTCTGCAACAGGGGGCATAGCGCCTGCAAGTTCGAGGAGAAGCCATGAGCAAAATTCCGTTGACCGTGACCGGCGCCGAGAAACTGCGCGCCGAACTGCATCGTCTGAAAACCGTCGAGCGTCCGGCCGTGATCAGTGCGATTTCCGAGGCCCGCGCCCACGGTGATCTTTCCGAAAATGCGGAATACGATGCCGCCAAGGAAAGGCAGAGTTTCATCGAGGGCCGGATCGCCGAGCTGGAAAGCAAACTCGCCAATGCCCAGATCATCGATCCCCGCCTGCTGGATGCGGAAGGCAGGGTGGTCTTCGGCGCCACCGTCGATCTGCAGGACCTGGAAAGCGGGCGAAGAGTGACCTACCAGATCGTCGGCGATGACGAGGCGGACCTGCGCGAGGGCAAGATCTCCATCAGCTCGCCCATCGCCCGCGCCCTCATCGGCAAGTTTGCCGGCGACATCGCCGAGGTGCAGGCGCCGGGCGGCGTGCGGGAATACGAAATCCTGGACGTGCGTTATGTCTGAGGCGGCGACCCTGCCAGCTTGAGATGGCGAATCTGCAAAGACTTTCCACCATCGCCGTGGTGCTCTGGGTGGGTAGCCTGTGGGCGATCGGCTTCATCGCCGCGCCCACCCTCTTTGCCGCCCTCGGCGACCGCCAGCTCGCCGGCATGCTGGCGGGCAGGATGTTCACCGTGACCGCCTATGTGGGCATGGGCTGCGGGGCTTATCTTTTGTTTTTCCGCCTGCTAAGCCAGGGCATGGCGGCCATGAAGCAGCTCACTTTCTGGCTCGTTTTTGCCATGCTGGTGCTCACCCTCATCGGCCATTTCGGCATCCAGCCCATTCTGGAGGGCCTGAAAATTCGAGGTGACGCGGCGCAGCTCATGCACAGCGTCACCGCCGACCGTTTCGCCCGCTGGCATGGCATTGCCAGCATCCTTTTCGTCGTGCAGAGTGTGCTGGGACTTCTTTTGGTGCTGCGCAGCCGCTAAAGCAGCCGGCCGCACCGGGTAGGGTGCGCCCTTTCAGGCGGGCAGGACGAGGCGGGGTTTGTCGCCCGGACGGTAGAGGACGAGAATCTTGCCGATGTGCTGCACCACGGCGGCGCCGAGGGCCTGCGAAATGGTGGCCAGCATGGCGCTGCGGCTTTCGCGGGCCTCCCCGGCGGCCTTGACCTTGATGAGCTCGTGGGCCTTGAGGTTCCTGTCGATTTCCCGCAGCACAGCCTCGGTGAGACCGGCTTCCCCGGTGAGCACCACCGGACGCAGGCCGTGGGCCCGGGCCCGCAGGAAACGGCGCTGGGCAGGGGTGAGCTCGAGCATGGCAATGGCGGGAAAAAGGGGAAGTCTACAGGATGAAACGGACGAAGACCAGCCGCGCCTGGATGGCCGAGCACGTCAACGATCCCTATGTCCAGCGGGCCAAACGGCTGGGTTACCACTCCCGCGCCGCCTTCAAGCTGCTGGAGATTGACGCCCGGGATCATCTACTCAAGCCCGGGGCGGTGGTGGTGGATCTGGGTGCCGCCCCCGGCGGCTGGAGCCAGGTGGCGGCGCAGAAGGTGGGGCCTGCCGGCCGGGTGATCGCCGTCGATCTGTTGGAGATGGCGCCCGTTGCGGGGGTCGTTTTTCTTAAGGGGGACTTCACCGACCCCGCCGTGGCGGCGCGGCTTGAGGCTGCCCTGGGGGGGAGGGGGGTGGACCTTGTGCTGTCCGACATGGCCCCCAATATCAGCGGCATTGGTGCTGCCGACCAGGCGCGCCACCTCCATCTGGCGGAGATGGCCATGGCCTTCGCCCTGGGAAGGCTCAAGCCGGATGGGGTTTTCCTGGTAAAACTTTTTCAGGGTTCCGGGTTCGAAGCCTTTGTCCGGGAGGCACGGGAGCATTTCCGCCAGGTCTGCCTGCGCAAGCCCGAGGCCTCGCGTCCCCGCAGCCGGGAGGTCTATCTCCTGGCGCGCCAGCTGCGGCAGGCGGGCCCAGGTTGCCCTGGCGGCGGGGAAAGGGTTTAGAATGGGTCAAAAACCCGGTACCGATATTTTATTTTGCGTGGGGTGTTGCCTTGAATAACATGTTCAAAACCGTCGCCATCTGGCTCATCATCGGCATGGTCCTGATGATGGTATTCCAGCAGTTCGGCCAGCGGCGCGTGGTCGCCAGCCACATGGAGTTCTCGACCTTCGTCCAGGAGATGAAGGCGGGGACCATCGAGCGCGTCCAGTTGGAAGGCAACGCCATCAAGGGCCGACGCACCGACGGCACGACCTTCACCACCTACGCCCCCGCCAACTATCTCTGGCTGGTGGACGACCTCCTCAAACACAACGTGCGCGTGGACGCGAAACCGCCCGAGGAACCGTCCATGCTCACCAGCATCTTCATCTCCTGGTTCCCCATGCTGCTTCTGATCGGCGTGTGGATTTTCTTCATGCGGCAGATGCAGGGCGGGGGCAGGGGCGGCGCCTTTTCCTTTGGCAAGAGCCGGGCGCGCATGCTCGATGAATCGGCGAATACAGTCACCTTCGCCGACGTGGCCGGTTGCGACGAGGCCAAGGAGGAGGTGGCCGAGCTCGTGGAATTCCTGCGCGATCCGGGCCGCTTCCAGAAACTGGGCGGGCGCATTCCCCGCGGCGTGCTGATGGTGGGCTCGCCAGGTACGGGCAAGACCCTGCTTGCCAAGGCGATTGCCGGCGAGGCCAAGGTACCTTTCTTCTCCATCTCCGGTTCCGATTTCGTCGAGATGTTCGTCGGCGTGGGTGCGGCGCGGGTGCGCGATATGTTCGAACAGGCGAAGAAGAACGCACCCTGCATCATCTTCATCGACGAGATCGACGCCGTCGGCCGGCAGCGCGGCGCGGGACTCGGGGGAGGCAACGATGAGCGCGAGCAGACCCTGAACCAGCTCCTGGTGGAGATGGATGGCTTTGAGGCCAATTCCGGCGTCATCGTCATCGCCGCCACCAACCGGCCCGACGTCCTGGACCCGGCGCTGTTGCGCCCCGGCCGCTTCGACCGGCAGGTGGTGGTGCCGCTGCCCGACATCCGCGGGCGGGAGCAGATTCTCTTGGTGCACATGCGCAAGGTGCCCATTGCCCCTGATGTCCGCGCCGATGTCCTGGCACGGGGCACGCCCGGTTTCTCCGGTGCCGATCTCGCCAACCTGGTGAACGAGGCCGCCCTGTTTGCCGCCCGCGCCAACAAGCGGCTGGTGGACATGGAGGACTTCGAGCGCGCCAAGGACAAGATCATCATGGGCACGGAGCGCAAGTCCATCGTCATGCCCGAGCACGAACGGCGCAACACCGCCTACCACGAGGCGGGGCATGCGGTGGTGGCCAAGCTTCTGCCGAAGACCGACCCGGTGCACAAGGTGACCATCATTCCCCGCGGGCGCGCCCTCGGCGTGACCATGCAACTGCCCACCGAGGACCGCTACAGCATGGACCGTGACACCATCCTGCAGAACATTGCCGTGCTCTTCGGTGGTCGCATCGCGGAGGAGGTGTTCATGAACCAGATGACTACCGGTGCGGCCAACGATTTCCAGCGCGCCACGGAAATGGCGCGGCGCATGGTGACCGAGTGGGGGATGTCGGAAACCCTGGGTCCCATGGTCTATGGGGAAAACGAGGGCGAGGTGTTCCTCGGCCGCTCCATCACCACCCACAAGAATGTCTCCGAAGCCACCATGCAGAAGGTGGATGCGGAAATCCGCCGCATCATCGATGAGCAGTATGCGCTGGCGCGCAAGCTGATCGAGGAAAACCGGGACAAGGTGGAAATGATGGCGCAGGCGCTTCTGGAGTGGGAAACCCTCGATGCCGATCAGGTGAACGACATCATGGAAGGCCGCGCGCCGCGTCCGCCCAAGCCCGCCACACCGCGGCCCAATCCGGCGGATGCCACGCCGCCGGGGGCGGCCGCGCCCACCACCAAGCCTCTAGAAGAGACCTGAGCCAGACGGCCGCCTCCGGGCGGCCCTTTCTGTGACGGCCATGCTGCGCTGCGGCCGCTTCACCCTTCCTCTCACCCGCCCATTGATCATGGGCATCGTCAACGTCACGCCGGATTCATTTTCCGACGGTGGCCGTTTCTTTGCGAGCGATCGGGCCATCGCCCATGGCCTCACCCTGGTCGGGGAGGGGGCCGATCTCCTCGACATCGGGGGTGAATCCACGCGCCCGGGAGCGGCACCGGTGCCCCTAGATGAGGAACTCGAGCGGGTGCTGCCGGTGGTGGAAGGGCTGCGGCAAGCGGGTGTGCCGCTGTCCGTGGATACGCAAAAACCCGCCGTGATGCGGGCCGCCCTCGCCGCGGGGGCGGATATGATCAACGATGTCAACGCCCTGCGCGCGGCCGGCGCCGTGGAGGTGGTGGCCCCCACCAACGCCGCGGTCTGTCTCATGCACATGCAGGGCGAGCCGCGTACCATGCAGCTTTGCCCCACCTACACGGATGTGGTGGGGGAGGTGCGCGATTTTCTCGACGAGCGGCTGAAGGCGCTTGAGGCTGCGGGCATTGCCCGTGAACGCATCGTCATCGACCCCGGGTTTGGCTTCGGCAAGAATCTTCAGCATAATCTCGACCTGTTGCGCCGCCTGGACGCGTTCGCCACCCTGGGGGTGCCGGTTCTCGCCGGCCTCTCCCGCAAATCCATGCTGGGTCAGATCACCGGCAAAGCGGTGGAGGACCGGCTTCATGCCAGTGTGGCCGCGGCCCTGATTGCCGCGCTGAAAGGCGCGCGTATCCTGCGCGTGCATGATGTGGCGGCCACGCGCGACGCGCTGGCAGTGCTGGCGGCAGTGCAAGGATGGGGAGAATGAGCAGAAAATATTTCGGCACCGACGGCGTGCGGGGCACCGTGGGCGAGGCGCCCATCACGCCGGAATTCGTCATGCGCCTGGGTTATGCCGCGGGACGCATCTTCGCCGAGGCCGACCGGCGGTTCCATGGCGAGCGGCCTTCCGTGATCATCGGCAAGGACACCCGCATTTCCGGCTACATGCTGGAATCGGCGCTGGAGGCGGGCCTGTCTGCCGCCGGCGTGGATGTGCTGTTGCTGGGGCCGATGCCGACGCCCGGGGTGGCCTATCTCACCCGCGCCCTGCGCTGCCAGGCGGGGATCGTCATCTCCGCTTCCCACAACCCCTATCCCGACAACGGCATCAAATTTTTCGGCCCAGGGGGGGTCAAGCTACCGGACCGAACCGAGCAGGCCATCGAGAAGCTGCTGGACGAGCCCCTGCGCTGCCAGACGGCGGAGCGCTTGGGCAAGGCGCGCCGGGTGGACGACTCCGACGGCCGTTACATCGAATTCTGCAAGAGCACCTTCCCCAATGAAATGGACCTGCGGGGGCTGAAACTGGTGGTGGACTGCGCCCATGGGGCCACCTACCACATCGCCCCCCATGTCTTCCACGAGCTGGGGGCGGAAGTGGTCCCCATCGGTGTCAAGCCGGACGGGCTCAACATCAACGCCCAGTGTGGTTCCACCCACCCGGAGACGCTGAAGCAGGCGGTTCTCAGCCACCAGGCCGACCTGGGCATCGCCTTCGACGGCGATGGTGACCGGGTGATCATGGCGGATGCCGAAGGCACCCTCTATGACGGCGATCTTCTGCTTTACATCATCGCCCGCCAGCGTGCCCGTGAGGGCAACCTCAAGGGTGGCGTGGTGGGCACCCTGATGACCAACCTGGGTCTGGAGCACGCCCTGCGAAAACACAAGATCCCCTTCGCCCGGGCGCAGGTGGGTGACCGTTACGTGCTGGAGATGCTGGAGGAAAAGGGCTGGCAGCTCGGGGGTGAATCCTCCGGCCACATCATCTGCCGCGACCGGCACACCACCGGGGATGGCATTATCTCCGCCCTGCAGGTGTTGAAGGCCCTGCGTGCCCAGCGCCAGACCCTGAAGCAGGCCACACGGGACGTCACCCTTTATCCGCAGCGGCTGATCAACGTGAAAATCGCCAAAGGCTTCGACTTCCGCGAAAGCCTGCCGGTGCAGAAGGCGCTGGTGGAGGCGGAAGCCGATCTGGGCGGGCAGGGGCGGGTGTTGTTGCGCAACTCCGGTACCGAGCCCGTGTTGCGCGTCATGGTCGAAGGCCGCGATCCCCAACGGGTGGAGCGCTGGGCCCAGCGCATTGCCGAAGTGGTGCAGGAAGTGGCCGGTGCCCACCGTTAGGCGCCTGGCCTTGCCGCGCGCCGCGCTTTTCCGCTGCGCGAGCCTTGCGCCCTGATGGCGGGCGGCGACGAGGCGAGAATGCGCTGGAATGTGAGTTTCCGCACCCGGGTTTTCGGCGCCTATCTGGTGGTGCTTCTGCTCGGCCTGCTGCTCGCCGGCTGGGTCATGCACACCGGCGAGCGGGTGCGCGCTGCGGCGCTTGCCGTGGCCGAAAGGGAGCTGCCGCCCCTGCGTGCCATGAGCCGCCTGCAGCGCGACCTGCAGGCACAGGAAACCCTCCTCTACGCCGCTTATGCCAGCGGCGACCGCAATCTCCCCCTTTCCCGCTATGCCGAGGTGGACCAGCGCTGTGTCGAGGCGCTGGGGCTGCTGCGGCGTCACCGGAGCGGGGACGTCAAGGCGCTGGAAGCCTCCTACACCGCGCTCTACGAGGCGGCCCGGGCCCTCGATGAGGCGCTGGCCCGGGTACCGGCGGACCGCCTGGCCGCCCAGTCGGCTCTTGAGCGCGCCAGCCAGGCGGTGCGCGAACTCGATGCCCAGCTTGCCGCGCGCATCGGGGAAACGGAGGTCCGCCTGGAAAGAGCCGTGCGCGAGGTGGAGGCGGCAGCACGGCAGATGCAGGTGGGGGTGGGGCTCGTGGCGGCGGCCATCTTCCTCGTCTCCCTTTTCGTGGGCTATTACATCGAACGTTATCTGCGGGAGCAGCGGGAGCGTCAGCTGCTGGCCGAATTTCCGGAGCGCCACCCGCAGCCGGTGATCCGGCTGTCCCCCACGGGCAAGGTGTTGTATGCCAATCCCGCCACGCAGGGTTTGCTGGCGCGCATCGGCGCCGCCGGGGCGGATGCACGCGCGCTGCTGCCGCCGGGGCTGGCACGGCGTCTGGCGGTGTTGCGCAAAAAGCACGACTGCTCGGAGGTGTGGGCCTATGAGGTGGGGCAGGGGGTGGCCCTGGAATGCCATGTCCACTGGCTTGCGGATTTGCAGGTCTTCCACGTCTACGTGGCGGATGTCACCGAGCGGCGCCGGGCCGAGGAACAAAGTATCCGCCAGGCCTATCACGACCCCGTCACCGATCTGCCCAACCGACGCATGTTCCAGGAGACGGTGCAGGCCGTGCTGTACGCACCCGACCGGCCGGCCGCCCGCGCCGCCATTCTCCTCATCGGCCTCGACCGCTTCCGGCTGGTGGTGGACAGCCTGGGCCATGACGTGGGTGACCAACTGCTGCGCGCGGCGGGCGCACGGCTTACTGAACTCCTCGCCTGCGAGCGGGAGCAGGTGCATGGCTGCACCCTCTACCATTTCGGCGGCGATCTCTTCTGCGTCCTGCTGCCGGCCTTTGCCCTCGAGCAGAACCCCGTCCTGCTGGCGGAAAGACTGCTAGAAGGTCTGCACCAGCCTTTCTATGTGGGGGGACGGGAACTCAACCTGGGTGCCTCCATCGGCATCAGTGTCTTCCCCCTCGACGGTCAGGAGCCTTCCCTGCTTCTGCGCAATGCGGAGGCGGCGCTGGAACGCGCCCGTAGGCAGGGAGGTGACCGCGTGCAGTGCTACACACGGGATATGAACGAACGTGCCGAGGAGTGGCTGCGGCTGGAAAACGAGCTGCGCCATGCGGAGGAGCTGGGCGAGTTCCGGCTTTATTATCACGCCCAACTGGACGTGGCCAGCGGGCGCGTCCTGGGGGCGGAAGCCCTGCTGCGCTGGCAGCATCCGCGGAGGGGGTTGCTGGCGCCGGCGGAGTTTCTCCACCTCGCCGAGGAATCGGAACTCATCACCCGCATCGGCACCTGGATTTTGCGCAATGCCTGTGCCCAGGCCAGACGTTGGCATGACGAAGGACTGCGGGGACTCACGGTGGCGGTGAATGTCTCCGCCCGCCAGTTCGCGCTGGAGACCCTGCCGCAGTTGGTGGCGCAGGTGTTGCGGGAGACGGGGCTTGGTGCGGAGAGCCTCGAAATCGAGATCACGGAAACCACCGCCATGCAGGATGTGGCGCGCACCACCGCGGTCCTCCACGAGCTCAAAAGGCTGGGGGTGCGTCTCGCGGTGGACGACTTCGGCACCGGTTTTTCGTCCTTAAGCTATCTCAAGCGTTTCCCCATCGACCAGCTCAAGATCGACCAGTCCTTCATCCACCACCTGCCGGAAGACGAGGACGACGCGGCCATCGTGCGTTCGGTCATCACCCTTGGCCACAGTCTGGGACTCAAGGTGCTGGCGGAAGGGGTCGAATCGGAGGCGCAGCTAGCCTGGCTGCGGGGTGCCGGCTGTGATGCCTATCAGGGGCATCTTGCCGCCCCACCCCTCGACGAGGCGGCCTTCCGGCGTTTTGCGCGAAAGGCGGCAGGCGTACCCCGCACGGAGGGCTAGGGCCTTTGCCATCGAGCTGGGAGGTCGCCCAGGCGGCCTCTTGCCAGCCTGATCTGGGGGCAGCTGCTCGTGCGCTCCCGTCCCTGCTGGCAGGAGGCAGGGGGTCCCAGCGCCTCGTCAGCCGAACTTGCCGGTGATGTAGTCTTCCGTCGCCTTCTGCCGCGGCGTGGTGAAAATCGTGTCGGTGTCGCCGAATTCGATCAGCTCGCCCATGTACATGTAGGCGGTGTAGTCGGATACGCGGGCTGCCTGCTGCATGTTGTGGGTGACGATGACGATGGTGTAGTCCACCTTGAGCTCGTGGATGAGCTCTTCGATGTGGGCCGTGGAGATGGGGTCCAGTGCCGAGGCGGGTTCATCCAGAAGCACCACTTCCGGCTTGACGGCAATCGCCCGCGCAATGCAAAGCCGCTGCTGCTGGCCGCCGGAGAGGCTGTTGCCGGATTGTTTCAGCTTGTCCTTGACCTCGTTCCACAAGGCGGCCTTGCGCAGCGCCCACTCCACCCGCTCGTTCATCTCATGGCTCGACAGCCGCTCGTAGAGGCGGACGCCGAAGGCAATGTTGTCGTAGATGGACATGGGGAAGGGAGTGGGTTTCTGGAACACCATGCCCACCTTGGCGCGCAGACGGTTGAGGTCCTGGCGCGGATCAAGGATGTTTTCGCCATCGAGGATGATTTCCCCCTCCGCGCGCTGGTTGGGGTAGAGGGCATACATGCGGTTGAAGGTGCGCAGCAGGGTGGATTTGCCGCAGCCGGAAGGGCCGATGAAGGCGGTGACGCGGTTTTGCGGTATCTCCAGGCTGATGTTCTTCAGCGCGTGAAACTTGCCGTAATAGAAATTGAGGTTGCGTACCGTGATTTTGGCGGGAGGCTGCACCCGCGGCGGTCGCGTCTCGTCGAGGGGAGGGAGGGATGCGATTTTGCTTTGCATGGTCGTCTTTCTCAGGCGAGCCCGCCCCTTTGCCGGAAGAGGATCCGGGCGATGATGTTGAGGATCAACACGCCAATGGTGATGAGCAAGGCGCCGGCCCAGGCCAAGCGCTGCCAGTCCTCATAGGGGCTCATGGCGAACTGGAAGATGACCACCGGCAGGTTGGCCATGGGCGCGTTGAGATTGGTGTTCCAGAACTGGTTGTTGAGGGCGGTGAAGAGGAGGGGTGCGGTTTCGCCGGCAATGCGTGCCACCGCCAGCAGCAGGCCGGTGAGGATGCCGGCGCGGGAGGCACGCAGTGTCACCAGCAGGATGACCTTCCATTGCGGTGCGCCCAGGGCAGCTGCGGCTTCGCGCAGGCTGTTGGGCACCAGCTTCAGCATGTTCTCGGTGGTGCGCACCACCACCGGGATGACGATGAGGGAGAGGGCGAAGGCGCCGGCCCAGCCGGAGAAATGCCCCACCCTGATCACATACACCTCGTAGATGAAAAGGCCGATGACGATGGACGGCGCCGACAGCAGGATGTCGTTGATGAAGCGGGTGACTTCGGCCAGCCGGCTTGCCCGGGCGAATTCGGCAAGGTAGATGCCGGCGAGGATGCCCACCGGCGTGCCGATCAGGGTGGCAAGGGCCGTCATGATGAGGCTGCCGGCAATGGCATTGGCAAGCCCCCCCTGGCTGCCGGGAGGGGGCGTCATGTGCGTGAAGATGGCCGGGCTCAGGTTGATCAGCCCCAGCTTGAGCAGGGTCCACAGAATCCAGCCCAGCCAGAACAGGCCGAAGGCCATGGTGAGCATGGACACGGTGAGGTTGAAGGCGTTGATGAAACGACGGCGGGCGTAGAGGGAAAACATCTCAGCTCTGCTTTCCTTCCTGACGGGCGAGCCGCAGCAACAGCAGCTTGGAGAAGGCCAGCACGACGAAAGTGATGAAGAAGAGAATGAGGCCCAGTTCGATCAGCGCCGCCACGTGCAGATCGGTGGTGGCTTCCGTGAATTCGTTGGCGAGCGCCGAGGCGATGCTGTTGCCCGGCATCATGAGGGAGGTGCTGAATTGGTGAGCATTGCCGATGACGAAGGTCACCGCCATCGTCTCACCGAGGGCACGGCCCAGACCGAGCATGATGCCACCCACCACACCGATCTTGGTGTAGGGCAGGACCACATGGCGCACCACTTCCCAGGTGGTGGCACCCAGGCCGTAGGCCGACTCCTTCAGCATGGGCGGCACCACCTCGAAGACGTCGCGCATCACCGAGGCGATGAAGGGAATCACCATGATGGCGAGGATGATCCCGGCGGTGAACAGGCCGATGCCCATGGGGGCGCCCTCGAAGAGGAAACCGATCAGGGGTTTGCCGCCCAGGTGTTCGATGAGCCACGGCTGCACGGTTTCCTGCAGCACCGGTGCCAGCACGAAGAGCCCCCACATGCCGTAGATGATGCTGGGAATGCCGGCCAGAAGCTCGATGGCAATGCCCAGTGGTCGCCGCAGCCAAAGGGGGGAGAGCTCGGTGAGAAAGAGGGCAATGCCGAAGCTCACGGGCACGCCGATCAACAGCGCGATGGCAGAAGTGGCCAGGGTGCCGAAGATGGGCACCAGCGCACCGAACTCCCCGGTGACCGGATTCCATTCCGGGCTGAAGAGGAAAGCAAAGCCAAAAGTCCTGATGGCGGGCCAGGCCCCCACCGCCAGCGCCACCAGAATGCCCGCCAGAAGCGCCAGAACCAGCAAGCGCGGATTCAAGTTTGAAGTGCAATTTTGATTAACGGGTAGGTGGGTCAGAATGTGCGAGCATTTTGCCCCATCAAC
>JAIMAL010000024.1:35000-37493 GCA_023511995.1 Burkholderiales bacterium | reverse complement strand
AGGTCGGAACTTACCCGACAAGGAATTTCGCTACCTTAGGACCGTTATAGTTACGGCCGCCGTTTACCGGGGCTTCGATCAGGAGCTTGCACCCCATCACTTAACCTTCCGGCACCGGGCAGGCGTCACACCCTATACGTCCACTTCCGTGTTTGCAGAGTGCTGTGTTTTTATTAAACAGTCGCAGCCACCTTTTCACTGCGGCCCCCTTCCGCTCCATGGGCAAGCCACTTCACGTACCAGGGGCGCACCTTCTCCCGAAGTTACGGTGCCAATTTGCCGAGTTCCTTCTCCTGAGTTCTCTCAAGCGCCTTAGGATTCTCACCCTGCCCACCTGTGTCGGTTTGCGGTACGGTCACTCTCAGACTGAAGCTTAGAGGCTTTTCCTGGAAGCATGGTATCAGTGGCTTGGCCTCCAAAAGGAGGTTGCGTCATCACGCCTTGGCTTCACCCTCCGGATTTGCCTAAAGGGCACGCCTACACGCTTAAACCGGGACGTCCAACACCCGGCCCACCTAACCTTCTCCGTCCCCCCATCGCATCTGAAAGCGGTACGGGAATATTAACCCGTTTCCCATCAGCTACGCATTTCTGCCTCACCTTAGGGGCCGACTCACCCTGCGCCGATGAACGTTGCGCAGGAAACCTCGGGCTTTCGGCGAGGGAGCTTTTCACTCCCTTTATCGCTACTCATGTCAGCATTCGCACTTCCGATACCTCCAGCATGGGTCACCCCACACCTTCACAGGCCTACGGAACGCTCTCCTACCGCTCAAATATCCCAAAGGACATCTAAGCCCGCAGCTTCGGTTCATGGCTTAAGCCCCGTTACATCTTCCGCGCAGGACGACTCGACCAGTGAGCTATTACGCTTTCTTTAAAGGGTGGCTGCTTCTAAGCCAACCTCCTGGCTGTCTTAGCCTTCCCACATCGTTCTCCACTTAGCCATGCATTGGGGACCTTAGCTGGCGGTCTGGGTTGTTTCCCTCTCGACACCGGACGTTAGCACCCGATGTCTGTCTCCCGTGAAACGACTCCCCGGTATTCGGAGTTTGCAATGGTTTGGTAGGGATGTGACTCCCCCCTAGCCATAACAGTGCTCTACCCCCGAGGGCCTATCACGAGGCACTACCTCAATAGTTTTCGGAGAGAACCAGCTATTTCCGGGTTTGTTTGGCCTTTCACCCCTATCCACAGCTCATCCCCTACTTTTTCAACAGTAGTGGGTTCGGCCCTCCAGTGAGTGTTACCCCACCTTCAGCCTGGCCATGGATAGATCACCCGGTTTCGGGTCTACACCCTGCGACTATGCGCCCTCTTCAGACTCGCTTTCGCTTCGCCTCCCCTATCGGTTAAGCTCGCCACAGAATGTAAGTCGCTGACCCATTATACAAAAGGTACGCAGTCACCCCTGCTTTAATGACCCTCACCCTCTAGTAAGGAAATCATTCACCCCTTCTCACCCATCTTCTGCTGTTCTCTACGCAAACAACAAAGACCCAAAGGCCATTAAAGCAGGGGCTCCCACTGTTTGTATGCATGCGGTTTCAGGTTCTATTTCACTCCCCTCCCGGGGTTCTTTTCGCCTTTCCCTCACGGTACTGGTTCACTATCGGTCGGTTACGAGTATTTAGCCTTGGAGGATGGTCCCCCCATCTTCAGACAGGGTTTCTCGTGCCCCGCCCTACTTGTCCCACGCCTAGTTCCACCACCCACCTTTCGCATACGGGGCTATCACCCTCTATGGCCGGACTTTCCAGACCGTTCTGCTAGACAGATGGCTAAATCGTGGAGGCTCCTCCGCGTTCGCTCGCCACTACTTGCGGAATCTCGGTTGATTTCTTTTCCTTGGGCTACTGAGATGTTTCAGTTCGCCCAGTTCGCCCCTCAAAGCCTATGGATTCAGCTTTGGGTGACCCTTGCGGGCCGGGTTTCCCCATTCGGACACCCCCGGATCAACGCTCGTTTGCCAGCTCCCCGAGGCTTTTCGCAGGCTACCACGTCCTTCTTCGCCTGTAACCGCCAAGGCATCCACCACATGCACTTGGTCGCTTGACCCTATCACCTCAAACAGCTCACACTGCTTGACGATGATTCCCACGCACCAGAAGCCCTTAAACTTCCAGCACGCTCACAATCAAACCCAGCTCGAGCCAGTCGCTTACACAACCGACTCTAAGCTCTCGACTCCTTCCAAATTGTTAAAGAACAGCCTCTTTCAGGTCACAGGATACAGTCAGGCCAAACCCTTCCCGTACCCCGTATCCTCTAACCTGACTGGTGGAGGCAGACGGGATCGAACCGACGACCCCCTGCTTGCAAAGCAGGTGCTCTCCCAGCTGAGCTATGCCCCCCTGTCTGGTGGGCCTGGTTGGATTTGAACCAACGACCCCACGCTTATCAAGCGTGTGCTCTGACCAACTGAGCTACAAGCCCCGCTCAGGCACCCATCCACGATGCCCGCCTCCGCTCTCAAACAGCCGATAAGCTGTG